>JALYQN010000055.1 GCA_030855835.1 Actinomycetota bacterium
TCGCGGTCCAGGGCCGTGAGCACGTCGACCCGGCTGGGGATCCACACCCGGCGGCCGTTGCCGACTGGGCGCGCGCCCGGACCGCCGCCGGCTCCCCCGCCGCCGGAGGGTCGGGGCGTCTTGCCACGACCCTTCTTCGGGGTGCGACGGTCCTTGATCCGGGTGGCCGCCCAGTCGTCGCGGGCGAGCCTGACCAGCTCGTCGTTGACCGGGGCACCCTCCTGGACGAAGCCTGCCGAGGCGTCGACGTCGGAGGAGGCGAAGAGGTCGAGCAGCCGGCGACCGACCAGGACGTGCTGGTAGAGCGGGACCGGGCGGCGCTCCTCCACGATGGTCGTGGTCTCGCCGCGCACGGTGGCCAGCCACTCGCCGAACTCCTCGGCGTTCGAGACGGTCGCCGACAGGGAGACCAGTGACACCGACTCGGGGAGGTGGATGATGATCTCCTCCCACACCGCGCCCCGGTCACGGTCGGCGAGGTAGTGCACCTCGTCCATGACGACGAAGCCGAGCCCCAGAAGCGTGCGCGAGCCGGCGTACAGCATGTTGCGCAGCACCTCGGTGGTCATCACCACCACCGGCGCCTCCCCGTTGACGGTGTTGTCTCCGGTGAGCAGGCCGACCCGGCCTGATCCGTAGCGGCTCACCAGCTCGGCGTACTTCTGGTTCGACAGCGCCTTGATCGGGGCGGTGTAGAAGCACTTCTGTCCCTGCTTCAGGGCCAGATGCACCGCGAACTCACCGACCAGCGTCTTGCCGGCCCCGGTGGGCGCGGCGACCAGCACCCCATGCCCGTCCTCGAGGGCTTGGCAGGCCGCCAGCTGGAAGGGATCGAACGCAAAGTCGTACAGCCCCCGGAACTCCGCGAGGGCCGGGTGCACCGTGTCCGCCCGGAACCGGGCGTACCGGCCGGCCGGCGAAGTCACCAGGCCAGGGTACGCAGCCGGGTTCGGTCTGCGGGGCCTACAGCTGCAGGGCGATGGTGAAGCTGGTCGGGGTGGCGCCGACCGCTCGGGCGAACCGGCGGATCGCCTCGCAGAGCGCTGCGACGTCGAGCTCGGTGCCGGGGACGGCGAGGATGTATCCGCCGTCGGACAGCAGCAGCACCTCGCCGTGCACCCACGCCTGGTGGATGTCGTGGCGCAGCCGCCCCCCCACGACCGCGGCCGGGTAGGCCACGTCGGCAGCGAGCACCGACAGCTTCACTGTGGCGGGGCCGGCTGAGACTCCGTCGGTCAGCACCCCATCCACCCGCGCGCGGCCGACCGAGTCGGTGGTGGTCCAGGTGCACTCGTTGAGCCCGACCCACTCCGGCAGGTCGAACGGGTCGACCACCGCGACGGGCGGCTCAGCCATCCCGGCCAGGGTGGTCCCGGTCAGTGTAGTCCCGGCCAGCGTCGTCCCGGCCAGCGTCGTCCCGGCCAGTGTCGTCCCGGCCAGCGTCGTCCAGGTCGGCGTCGTACCGGTCCCGGTCCGGGTCGAGGTCCAGGTCGGCGTCGGGCGGTGCGTCAATCGGGGAGGCCTCGTCGTCGGCGTAGGCGTCATACGCCCCTTCGGCGTGGGCGCGGCGCCGGTCGACCAGGCGGGCGATCACCTCGGACAGCATGAACAACGCGGTCATCGGGACAGCGAGGAACAGCATGCTGATCGGGTCGGTGGACGGGGTGGCGACGGCGGCGAACACGAAGGTGCCGATGATGATCCACGAGCGGTGCTCGCCCAGCGCGCGGCCGCTGACCACCCCGGCCAGGTTCAGCAGGATAACGAACAGGGGGATCTCGAAGGCCACTCCGAACACGAGCAGCATCCGCATGATGAACACCAGATAGGTATCCAGCCCGACGAAGTTCGAGACCTCGACCGGGGTGAAGTCGAGCAGGATGCCGAGACCCTTAGGCAGCACGTAGTAGCCGAGCACCACCCCGCCGATGAACAGCGGGCTGGCGACCGCCGCGAAGACCATCGACCAACGACGCTCTCTGCGGTGCAGACCGGGGACGATGAACGCCCAGATCTGCCACAGCCATACCGGGCTCGCGATGACGAGGCCCGCCACCAGCGAGGTCTTCAGGGTGAGGGTGAAGGGACCGGCAACGTCGGTGAACGTGAGTCGGGCGTCGATGTCGCGTTCGTCGGCCAGGTCTTGCACCGCGCTGTCGAACGGCGCTCGAAGCAACGCGACCAGCTGGTCGTAGAAGAATGCGGACACCACCGCGGCCACCGCGATCGCGAGCACCGCGCGGAACAGCCGCTTGCGCAACTCGTGCAGGTGCTCGAGCAGAGTCATCGAGCCGTCAGGGCTAGCCCCCGCACCAGGTCCGGGCGCGGCCGAGGTCCGGCGCAGGGTGAAGGCCATCGCGGCGGCTCAGGACTGCGAGTTGCGGTGCACCGGGTCGTCTTGGGCAGGCGGGGCGGCCGGCAGCGGTGCTGGCAGGGGTCGCCCTTGGACATCGGTGGTGGCCTCGTCGGCCATCATGCCCTTGGTCTCGGACTTGAAGATCCGCAGCGCCCGGCCGGAGCCGCGGGCCAGGTCGGGCAGCTTCTTCGCACCGAACAGCAGAATCAGAACGGCTGCGATGATGAGGATCTCGGTAGTGCCGAGTCCACCCATGTTGGTCTCCTTCGTGGGGATTGCTCTGCCATCGTAGCCTCGCGGGGGCCCTCGGCCCCGCGGACGACGCCACACCTGTCCGTACGGACGATGCCGCGGTCGGAGCCACCGGCGCCTGCCGGACCGGTCCTCAGGGTCGAGCCGGGTCGGGAGGGGTGCCGTCGTGGGGCTGCACCGGCCCGGGTGGCTGCACCGGCCCGGGTGACTGCTGCTGTGCCTGCTGGGGGCCTGGTGGCAGCGGCCGCCCGTGCGGGTCGGTGCTGTCGTCGTCCATCAGACCCTTCGTCTCGGACTTGAAGATCCGCAGCGCCCGACCGGAGCCGCGGGCCAGGTCGGGGAGCTTCTTCGCGCCGAACAGCAAGATGAGAACCGCTGCGATGATCAAGATCTCGGTGGTACCGAGTCCACCCATGGTCGTCTCCCTGAAGTTGCGTTCGTCCTCATCGTACGCACGCCATTCGACGCGGAGGCACCCATCGACGGGTCGGCACAGACGGTGCTCACTCGTACCCGGCGAGCGCGGCCCGGGCGGTGGCCCGGACCTCGACTGCCAGCGCCTCCGGCTCCACCACGCTGACCGAGCCGGAGGCACGCAGCACCAGTCGACGCAGGAACGCGGGGCCACCGACCCGGATCCGCACTCGCAGGCCACCGTCGGGGGTCTCGTCCAGCACCTCGACGGGGTGGTACTCAGCGATCCAGCGGGCGGCGGGGGCGAGGTCGAGCACCGCAGGCAGGGCGTCGTCGCCGGGCTGGAACAGCCCGGCCGACAGGTCCCGCGGTCGCGCCTCGGGCGGGGGCGCGGCCGGGACGTCGAGAACCCGGACCGCCTCGACCCGGTCCAGCCGGAACAGTCGCACCCCCTCGGCGCGGTGGCACCAGCCCTCCAGGTAGGTCTGCCCCTCGGCGGTGAACAGCCGCAGCGGGTCGACGTCGCGCGAGGTGGTCTCGTCCCGGGCCGGGACCAGGTAGTCCAGGTGTACCCGCCAGCCCCCGGTCACCGCCCGCTGCACCGCAGCAAGCAGGGCCTCATCAACCGGCGCGGCCAGCACCTGTACGTGGTCTGCGGCGGCCGCCCCGTCACCGGCGGCCGACTCCAGCTTGGCCAGCGTCCGGTCGACCGCTTCGGTGTCGCCGCCGACCGCGGACTCCCGCAGCGTACGCAGGGCCACGATGAGCGCGAGGGCCTCGTGCACGGTCAGCCGCAGTGGGCGGTCCAGGTAGTCGGCGTTGTCCAACCGGACGACGCCGTCGGCCTCCAGCGCCTCCATGTCGACGTCGATCATGTCGCCGGTCACGGCCTCGGGCAGGCCGCAGAACCACAGCACGTTCAGGTCCGCTACGACGGTGGCGGCCGGCACCCCGAAGTCGCGCGCCACCTGGTCGACCGGCACGCCTGTGCGGTCATGCAGGTACGGCACCAGGGCCAGCATCCGCTGGACCTGGTCGGCGGCCCGATCGGTGGCCTGGCCGGTGTCACTCATCGCGTCGGCCCGGCGGCCAGCAGGCGGAGCCGGGCGACGACGCCGTCGCGCAGGTCCGGCGGCTCGGCGGCGACCACGGCCGGGCCGTACGACACCACCTCCTCGGCCAGATCGACCAGGTCGCCGAACGGCACCTCGAGCAAATCCCACCCG
>JALYQN010000065.1 GCA_030855835.1 Actinomycetota bacterium
GTAGGATTGAGTCCGGCACGTAGGTCAACCGGCCCTTCGCTCCCAACTCTGGGGGAGGTGCAGTTCGTGAGTCCCGAGTTGATCCCGGTCGGGCATCGCGGCGCTTCGCCTCCGGGCGAGGAGTGGCAGGTGCTGGACGACCTTGCCGTGGTGGTTTTCCAGACCGACCCGTCCGGCAACTGGACGTACCTGAACCGGGCGTGGACGACAATCACCGGCTTTCCCGTCGCCGAGACGCTGGGCACGAACTTCCTTGACTACGTCCACCCGGACGAGTGCGAAGCCACTGTGGCGATGTTCATGGCCGTGGTCGAGGGCGGGGCGGACGCCTGTCATCACGAGACTCGCTACCGCACGCGCACCGGGGCGTACCGGTGGCTGGAGCTGCGGGCGAATCTCCTCTTCGACGAGGCCGGCGCGTTGATCGGCAACTCCGGGACACTGGTAGACGTCACCGCCCGTCGCGGACTGGCACGGACCGCAGAGGAGCGCGGCGCGCTGGCCGAGCTGGTGACCCTCGACGAGTCCTTTGACGATCTGCCCCTTGGTGGCCTGGTGCTGGACGCCGACCTGGTCGTGGTGCAGTCCTCCCCGACGACGCGCCGGCTCCTAGGTCACCGGCTCGAGACCGGCGAGCGGTTCGCGGAGCTGCTCCCGAGGTTCGACCTGCTCGACAGCCAGGGGGACCCACTCCCGCCTCGGTGGGGACCGCTGGAGACGGCGCTGAGCACCGGGCACCGGCAGTTCGCCGAGCTGCAGTGGCGACCCCTCGATGGGCGGTCACGGCTGTCGATCCAGACCACCGTCATCCCGTCGGGTCGCGACAACAACCGGGTCGGGGAACTGGTCGTTCTGCTGCAAGACGTGACCGAGTTGCGCGGTGCACAGATCCGACAGGCCTCGGTGGCGCGGCTAGGGCAGCGGGCCCTCGAAGCAGCGTCCCTGGACGAGCTGTTCCAGGAGACGACGTCGCTCGTCGTTCAGGTCCTGGAAACCGACGCTGCCCGTCTCTTCGCCGCGGATCCCGACGAGGCTATCCGGCTGCGTGCCGAGGTATCAGGTGGAACTGCGGCCGATGGCGGGGCCCTGATGACGGGTGACGATCCGGCAACGCTCGCCGAGGAAGCGTCGCGCACGGGGGCCCCCGTCGTCTACGGTCAGCTGGCACCGACCGGTGCGGGCGAGCAGAGTGGGCCGTCCTCGTTGAGCGTCCCTGTCGGTGGCTCGTGCGGTCCGCGCGCGGTGCTGCAGGCCCTGTCGGCCCAGCATCGCGCGTTTCACAACGAGGAAATCAGCTTCATGCAGAGCCTCGCCAACGTCGCCGTGGCGGCGATGGCACGCCGGGAGGCCGAGGAAGCGGCGGTGGCGCAGTCCCTGCACGACCCCCTTACCGGACTCGCCAACCGTCGGCTGCTGCGTGACCGTCTTACCCAGGCCCTACGAACGGGCCGCCGCGACCACCACGGCCTGACGCTGCTGCTCGCGGATCTCGACGGGTTCAAGGACATCAATGACTCTCTCGGACACGATGTGGGAGACGAGATCCTTCGCGTCGTCGCCTCGCGCCTCGATGCGGCCACGCGCCAGGTCGATACGGTCGCGCGGCTCGGCGGCGACGAGTTCGTCGTCCTGCTGCCCCAGCTGTCAACAGCGGAGGGTGCCGCGCAGGTTGCCCACAAGCTGCGCGATTGCCTGGCCGAACCCATACACCTGGTCGGACTGACGTTGCATGTGCAGGCCAGCTTCGGCGTGATCGTCGCGCCGATGCATGGCGACGATCCCTCGATCCTGCTGAGACGTGCGGACGTCGCGATGTACCAGGCAAAAGCAGCATCGACGGGGTACAGCGTCTACAGCGCTGAGCATCACGAGAAGCGGCTGGGGCGGCTGGCTCTGCTTCAGGACCTGCACCGGGCCCTGGACGGTGATGAGCTATTCCTGCAGTACCAGCCGAAGATCGAACTCTCCAGCGGTGACACAATCGGGGTCGAGGCACTCGTGCGCTGGCAGCACCCGCAACAGGGCCTACTACTGCCCGACGCCTTCGTTCCACTGGCAGAACGCAACGGACTCGCTGAGCAACTCACATTCACGGTGCTGACCGCGGCGCTGCGGCAGGCGAGTCAGTGGCTCGAGCAGGGCCTCACCCTGCCGGTGGCGGTGAACGTCTCCCCGCAGATGCTGCGCGACCCCGACCTGTGCACAGCCGTCGGCAGCCGGTTACGGGAAGCGGCTGTCCCGTCAGAACTGCTGGGACTCGAGGTCACCGAAAGCGCGGTGATGCAAGATCCGCGCCGCTCAGCAGAGGTCATCGCCGGCTTGCACGACATCGGCGTGATGCTGGCGGTGGACGACTTCGGGACCGGCTACTCCTCGTTAGAGTTCCTGCGACGCATACCCGTCCAAGAGCTCAAGATCGACCGCTCCTTCATCACCGAGATGGTGGCCGACTCGCGCGACGCGTCGATCGTCCAGTCGGTCATCGAGCTCGCCCACGCGCTGGACATGCGTGTCGTGGCAGAGGGGATCGAGACCGCGGGCGCCTTCCAACAGCTGATCGACCTCGGCTGTGACCAGGGCCAGGGGTACTACCTCGGCAGACCCGTTCCCGCCAAGCTGATCACAGTGGCGGCTGCAAGTTAAAGCGATCGGCCTGAGATCACCGCTCCGACCAGGCCGAGCCAGCCGCCTCCTACACCGCCTCGCGGATCCGGCGACCCGCCACATCGGGAGGGCCAGGCGGCGGGGCAGGAGGGGGCGTGGTTTTCCACATGCTCAAGCCGCTCACTAAGCTCGGCCGCAGCGGCCTGCCCTCAGTGGACAACACCCCTGAGCGCGCGGAGGTGCTGTACCGCGATGCCGAGGCCGTGCTGCTCGAGAAGGCGCAATCCGCATCGCGGGAGGTGGAGGTCGAGTCTGACCCCGGACGGGTCAGCAGGCGATCATTCCTCTGGTTTCCAAGTCGCAAAGCACAACGCGTCACATTCATCGATGCAGCCACGTGAGGAACTTTCCCTAAGCCCCGGCAAAAGAACAGGACGTCCGCCGAGAGTGTAAGCAGGCCCCGATCGGAGGCTCCCGGCTCGCCAGTCACTCATGCTGACGGCCGCGTGAGGCGTCAGGGAACCAGCCCACAGCGGCCGCGACGGGGGCTGCCAGGCAGCATAAGGTCTGCGCCATCTCGGTCTCTCGGGCCGAGTCAGCTGTGGAAGGGGAGCGCGATGAGCTTCGGAGCGAACGGTTACCACCTAGGAGCCGACGAGGGCGATGGCTACGAGTTCTTGAACTCACTCATGATCGTCAAGGCTGCTGGCGAGACACTCGTGGGCAACTGGCGGTTGTGGAGGCCCGCACTCCACCCGACTACGGACCCCCCGCCGCACGTGCATGCCGACGAAGAGGAGGTGTTCTACGTACTGGAGGGCATCGTCGAGGTCATGTGCGGGGATCAGCAGTTCACCGCTGGTCCCGGCTCCTTGGTGTTGACCCCACGAGGGACCCTGC
>JALYQN010000072.1 GCA_030855835.1 Actinomycetota bacterium
GCAGGGTCACGACCGCCATCAGCAGCACCAGTGCCGTACCCGAGCGCGCAAGAGCGGTGTAGTCGAGGCTCGAGCGAGGATCGCCGGGTGGGACGTGACCGGAGAGCACGGTGAACCCCTGGTTGACGCCGCGGTGCGTCAGCGGGATCCCGGCCAGCGCAGGGGCGGCGACCGACGAGCTGACACCGGGGATGACGCGTACGGGCACGCCGGCGGCCGCGCACGCCTGCAGCTCCTCGCCCCCACGGCCGAAGATGAAGCTGTCGCCGCCCTTGAGGCGCACGACCCGTCGCCCGCTGCCGGCGTGCTCGACGAGCAGCCGGTTGATCTCCTCTTGAGCGGTGAAAGCGCCGCGCGGGATCTTGGCGACGTCGATGACCTCGGCACCGTGCTTGAGCCAGGTGAGCGCCGCCAGCGGGGCCAACCGGTCGCAGATGACGACGTCGGCCGCGCGCAGCTCAGCCGCGCCGGCGACCGTCAACAGACCGGGATCACCCGGCCCGCCGCCGACCAGGACGACCTCTCCGGTCGTCAGCCGGTCGGGCGAAGAGCCATCCGGGCCGTGGGTCGCGCGTACGCACCACAGCCGCCGAGCCTCGGCGTCGTCCGCGATCTGTTGGTCGAGCGCGACGTCACCGGTCGCGGCAACGGCGAGCCAGGGACGCTCAAGGTCGCCCGAACGGTACGCGCGCCGCTCCCAGGTCACGACCCCGCGGTCGGCGAGGTCGGTCACCGCGTCGACCGTCGCGGTCGCTACCACGGTGACCTCGGCACCGGCTTGTCGCAGCGCGGCGATGTGCCCGAGCGCGGGCGTCCCGCCGCCGAAGACCGTCACCGGCCGCCCCGCGACGGCAAGCCCCCCGTCGTACGTCGGCGTCGCGGGTGCCCTGGTGGCGTCAGCTCGAGCGGCCGCCAGCGGCTCGCGTTGCAGGACGTGCATCTGTCGAGCGTAGTGACGCCAGTGCGATCCCGAGACCGGTGACCAGATGGCGGACACCGGCCGGCCAGCGTCCGCTATCCGCCCCCGGCGTTCCCGCTGCCTTCGCCGTCGGCCCGCTCCTCCTCGGTGGTGCGGTACGCCACAAACCCCCGGGCGCGGTAGTTGGCGAGAGCGTGCGGACCGTCCAACGTGCAGGTGTGCACCCACACCCTCGTCACCGGCGACAGGTCCGGCCAGCGGGCGCCGATGTTCCACGCGTGCTCGGTGACCGCGGTGAGCAGGTGGGCTCCCCAGCCGCGCCCGGTGTGCCCGGGGGCCAGACCGAAGTACGCGATCTCGACATCGGTGTGGTGGCCGGCGTCCTCTGCGTCGAGCTCGGCGTAACCGGCCGCTTGGCCCTCGAGCCACAGCACCCACGTCTCACGCCCCGGTTGCCGCAGCCAACGACCCCAGTCCTGCAGCGTCCACGCCTCGCGGACGGTCCATTGCCAGGGCCCTCCGACGGTCGCGTACATCTTGCTGTTGAACGCCGGGTCGGGCTCGGTGAGCATCTCGATCCGTCCGGGCTCGGGTGGAGCAGGGGAGGGCCGAAGGTCCGCGGGCGCGTTCTGTTCGAGGTACGTCGTCGTCACCAGCACAGCGTCATTCAACCCCGACGCTGTCGGTGTCCGCGACCGGCGCCGTAGATTGCGTGCATGACTCGTTACGTGGCGTTGTTGCGGGGGGTCAACGTCGGCGGTGTCACGATCAAGATGGCCGACCTGAGGGCGGCACTCGAAGGCGCCGGCTTCAGCGGCGTCCGGACGGTGCTGGCCAGTGGCAACGTCCTGTTCGACGCCGACGAGACGGACCGGAAAGCGCTCAAGCAGCGGTTCGAGACCTGCCTGCGCGACACCTTCAGGTACGACGCGTGGATCGTCCTCACCGACATCGCCGCCCTCGGCTCGGTGGTGGACGCCTACCCGTTCGACCCAGAGCGCGAAGGCTGGCACCCGTACGTCGTGTTCAGCTCGGACGTGGCCGTGCTCGAGGAGGCGGCGCAGCTGCAGGACGACCTCGATCCGGCCATGGAGCGGATCGCCCTCGGCGACGGGGTGCTGTACTGGGAGGTCGAACGCGGCCACAGCCTGGACAGCGCGTTCGCCAAGCACAACTCCAAGGCGCGGCACAAGCCGCACGTCACCACCCGCAACCTGCGAACGCTCGTCAAGCTGCTGGTGTGATCAAGCGAGCGACGGCAGCCAGTGGTGGTCGGGATGGACCCGCCGCAACGCCGAACGCAACCAGGCCCGGCCTTGTGGTGTCAGCAGGTCGACG
>JALYQN010000074.1 GCA_030855835.1 Actinomycetota bacterium
GGGTCGACGGTGACGAGAGCGTCAGCCTGCAGCCTCGTGACAGCCAGGTGCTCTCCGTCGGAGATCGATGTCCAGCCTTGCTCGCGCGCGATCCGCCAGGCGGTGCGGCGGGACACCCGGTCTCCCAGCAGGCGCATCTTCAGCTCGGTGAGGCGGTCGTGGTGCTGGAGCGCCACATCCTCGGTCAGGTCACCCCGGCGAACGGCGTCGAACAGCAGGTCGAGCGCCTTGGAGCGGATGCCACCCGGGGCGACGAGCTGATGCTCCGGGTCAATCTGGACACCCTCGGCGACGAGTCGCAGCAGGGTCGGGGCGTCGATCACGTACCGGGTCATCGCGGCACTGTAGGCGGGTCTGCCGAGTCAGGCAGCGCCTCTTGGTGTCCACCGACCCGTCACGATCCGACCGCGAGCCTGATGTTGTCCATGCGTCCGGCGAACTGCTCCCTGAGCCCAGTCCCGTCCTGTCCCGGCTGGACTCCGATCAGTAGCGGGTCAGCACCCACGATCGAGCCGAGCGACTTGTCGGGCCGGCTCACGGTGAAGCCGTCGATGGTGAGGCTGACGGTCTGGGCGGCTGGCTCGCGTGAGCACCGGATCGTGTGCCACTGCCCGTCGTCGATCGTGGCGAGCTGGCCGTCGCCTCTGACGAACCCCGACCCGCCGATGCCATCGTGCATCGCGCAGAACGCGGTGACCGTGTCGCGGTTGGTCTGCTCCAGCTCGAGCTTGTAGTCGCCACCGGGTGTGTCGATGTCGCCGTGGCGGATCACGGCCATCTCGTCGTGCTGCCAGACGGCTTCGGGCTGCACGCGAACCGCGGCACCGTACACGAACCTGTCGTCGTCCGGGTTCAACGACGGGTCGGGCTCCACCCAGATCCGGTCATGCGGCAGACCGGGATGCAACCGGTAGGCACCCTCGTCCCGAGTGACCCCGCCCCGCAGTTCACCGTCGTTGCCCCACGCGGACGAGTCGACCGCGATGCGGCCGGAGTCCTCGACGACACGGAACAGCACCCGCGGCGTGGCGGGGGCGGTGGCGCCGGTGGGGGCGGAGGCCAGGGCGGGAGCCGTGCCCAGAGTCAGCGCGATCGCAACGGCCGCCAGCAAGAGTCGTTTCGTCATGCTTACAGCGTGCAGCATCTGGCGGCCGCTGTCTCCAAGTCGTGTTCATGCGGGCAGCTGCAGGCGGTCCTCGAGCTCGTCGGTCAGCCAAGCTCCGTACGTCGCCGTGATGTGATCCTGGTCGGCATAGCACACGATGTCACCGATAACGGTCGGGCAGGTGCCGCCTGAGCAGAACATGTCGATCACCGGCACATAGCGGGTGTGCCGGTCGGTCGCGCCGCTGCGCACCAGGTCGTTGCCGGCCACGGTGTTGCCGGGCGGCGCAAAGCTGCACTCGGCGGCCGTATGCTCTGGATCGGACAGGCAGTCAGCCGCGTCAAACGGCAGGCTCGGCACACCGCCGAGCAGCCGTACGTTGCCGGCTGTCTTTCGCCACTCCCGGACCGCCGACGCGATGCCCTCAGTGAGGATGGGCCTCGAGTCGTCGGCCGACAGGAGAGTCTGGCTGGCGGCACTCACGGTCCGCAGCGCGGTTGCGCTGCTCGCGATCACCACCTCGGGATCCAGCTCGGCCAGCTGCTGGGCCGCCCACCGCTGGTAGTCGGTACAGGCGGTGAAGGGAAGGTGCAGGTCGAACTTCCACTCCACCAGGTTGTACGGGGAGCAGCCCAGCTTGATCAGCGGCACGAGCCGGTAACCGGTGCGCTCAGCGATCCGGTCGAGCGGGGTCAGCCACATCTGGGCAGCAGAGTCACCGACCAGCACCATCGTGCGGTCTGCGTGGCGATCCCCGATGGCACACAGCTCATGCCCCGTGTCCTGTGCTCGGGCGGTGCAGCTGTCGTCGCGGTGGTAGCGGTCGCTCGCGACCTCGGTGAGCTCCTGGGCCAGCGGGCTGACCCGCGGGGCATCGAGGGTTACCCGGTCGACGGCGTCGGCGACCGCGTCGTGCACCGTGTTGCCGTTGCGCGGGGCTCGGTCAGACTTCGCGAGGGCGGTGAGGTCGACGCTGGCGGACAGCCGCGCCGCCTCGCTCTCCAGGTAGGCGAAGTAGGCACGCGCGCCGGCATTGACGGCGAGCACGCACAGCACAGCCACCGGCCAGAGCAGAAGTGAGCGTAGGTGGTGCTCGCCAGGTCGACTCGTTCGACGGATCGGGTTCTCGATGACCAGGTAGCTCACCCATGCGGCGAGCAGCGCTCCGGACACCAGGACGAGGTTCGTCCACAGTCCCAGCCGATGACCAGCAGATGCGGCCGGGAGGATCAGGAACGGCCAGTGCCACAAGTAGAAGCCGTAGGACACATCACCGATCCATCGCAGTGGTTGTCGCCCCAGCCATCTACTGATCAACGGCGCGTCCTGTCCGGTGACTCCGGCTCCGGCAGCGAGCAGCGCAACCGTCCCGAGCACCGGCAGCACGAGGTGGTAGCCGGGCACCGGGGTCTTCTGTGTGTAGGTGAACGCCGCCCACAGCACCATCGCCGAGCCGGCCAGGCTCAGGACCAGGCGATGGCGGGCAGTGAGCAGCGGGAGCGAGCGTCCGGCCAGAGCCAGCAGGGCACCGGCGCCGAGCTCCCAGGCGCGGGCCAGGGTGGAGAAGTACGCCGCTTCGGGCGTCCAGGCCGTACTGAGCATCGACCAGACCAGGGACGAGCCGACGATGGCGCACAGGACGAGGCGAAGGGCCGGCACTCGCCTGCGCACCCGCACGACGTCGCGACCAAGCCAGCCGACCAGCACCACGACGAGCAGTGCGGGCCATGCCACATAGAACTGCTCCTCGACCGCCAGCGACCAGAAGTGCTCCACCGGCGACACTGGCGAGTCGGCGGCGAAGTAGTCCGTGCTCTGTCGTGCGAACCGGATGTTGGCACCGAAAAAGGCAGCCCACGCCACGTCCTGGAGAACCTGCTCGGCGCGCACGTAGGACAACGACAGGGAGGCCGCGATCGCTGTCACGACCAGGGTTACGGTCGCGGCGGGAAGGATGCGCCGGGCCCGCCTGGCGTAGAAGCGCAGCAGGGCGACCGAGCCCTCGGTGGTCGCCTCGTGCAACAAGATGGCGCTGATCAGGTAGCCGGAGAGCACAAAGAAGACGTCGACCCCGATATACCCGCCGGAGATGCCCGGCACGCCAGCGTGCGCCAGGACGACAAGCAGGACCGCGCCGGCTCGAAGCCCCTGGATATCGGCCCGCGCGCGCAGCGCGGGCAGGGGTTGGGCCAGCAGCGGCCGGGTAGACGTGCGCCGATGAGTGCCTGGTGGCACGTGCAGACCCCCCACGACGCCGGGAGTCTATGCGTCGCTTGACACAAAGAGTCACGACTAAATGACTCTCAGTATATCAAGGCCGGGTGCACGGTGATTGACTCACTCAGGGTCACAGGTAAGGTACCCGTCGTATCCTGGCGAACCGGTTGGTAACGGAGCGTGACTCGTGGACACCGACACCGAGCGGGACCAGCGGCTGGCGCAGGTGCTGGTGGAGTTCGCCCACACGCTGGGTACCCACTTCTCGATCCAGCGGATCCTGGACCACCTGGTGCACTCGATCATCGACATCCTGCCCGTGACCGGGGCCGGCGTGATGCTGATGGGCGAGCGGCAGGCGTTGCACTTCATCGCGGCGAGCGACGAGAAGGTCATGGCCATCGAGCGGCTGCAGAACAAGTTGGGCGAGGGGCCCTGCCTGGAGGCCTACAGGTTCGGTCTGCCGGTAGCGATCAACGAACTGGCGGTCGACACCCGGTTCCCGCAGTTCTCAGCCGGTGTCCGATCGGCGGGCATGGGGGCAGTGTTCACTTTCCCGCTGACCCTGGACGACGAGCGGCTCGGCGCCCTCGACCTCTACCGCGACACTCCCGGAGCGCTCAGCGACGACGAATTGCGGGCTGCCGGTGTCCTCGCCGACGTCGCCGCCGCCTACCTGTTCAACGCCCAGGCCCGAATCGACGCCTCCGCGACCGTGGCCCGGCTCAATCACCACAGCCTGCACGACCCGTTGACCG
>JALYQN010000078.1 GCA_030855835.1 Actinomycetota bacterium
GGCGAGGTCCGCGACGGCGCTCAGCGCGCCCGGGACGGTGGCCAGCCGCTCGCCGACCAGCACGATCCCACCGGCGTCCAGCGCGACCTCGCCGTCGTCACGAAGCGCGGTCAAGGCGGCCACCTCACCGCCCGGCACCGTCCGCAGCAGCCGACCGTCCAGCTTGGCGAGCCCACGCGTCGAGTGGCTGGCCACCGCGTAGACCCGCAACCGGCTATTGCGCACGGCCTTCCGCAGCCGCAGGAACACGATCGGCGACTCGTCCTCCGGCTCGAAGCCCGCCAGCACGACCGCCGATGCGCTCTCCAGGTCGGCGTAGGTGACGCCGATGCCACGACCGGCCACCAGTGCTCCCAGGTACTGCTCCTCCTCGGCGGAGTGGGCGCGGGCCCGGTGGTCGATGTCGTTGGTGCCAAGGACGGCCCGGGCAAACTTGCCGTACGCGTAGGCGTCCTCTCGGGTGAGGCGGCCACCCGGCAGCACGCCGACCCGGCCCCTGGCCTGGCTCAGGCCCCTGGCGGCGACGGCGAAGGCCTCAGGCCAGGACGCAGCCCGCAGCTCGCCGGACTCGTGATCGCGGACCAGCGGGTGGGTGAGCCGGTCGTCCTCGCGGGAGTAGGTGAATCCGAACCGGCCCTTGTCGCAGTTCCACTCCTCGTTGACCTGCGGGTCGTCCCCGGCGAGCCGCCGGGTCACGGTCCCGCGCCGGTGGTCGGTGCGCAGCGCGCACCCGCTCGCGCAGTGCTCGCAGACCGAGGGCGTGGAGACGAGGTCGAACGGCCGGGCGCGGAAGCGGTACGCAGCGCTGGTCAGCGCACCGACCGGGCAGATCTGGATCGTGTTGCCGGAGAAGTACGACTCGAACGGCTCCTTCTCGTAGATGCCGACCTGCTGCAGGTGACCGCGCTCGAGCAGCGTGATGAACGGGTCACCGGCGATCTGCTCGGAGAACCGGGTGCAGCGAGCGCACAGCACGCACCGCTCCCGGTCGAGCAGGACCTGCGCGGAGATGTTGATCGGCTTGGCGAAGGTCCGCTTGGTCTCGGAGAAGCGGGCGTCTCCGCGGCCGTTCGACATCGCCTGGTTCTGCAGCGGGCACTCGCCGCCTTTGTCGCAGACCGGGCAGTCCAGCGGGTGATTGACGAGCAGGAACTCCATGATCCCCTGCTGGGCCTTGTCGGCCTGAGCCGAGCTGGCCTGGGTGCGCACCACCATGTTCTCGGCGACGGTGAGGGTGCACGACGCCTGCGGCTTGGGCATCGGCCGCCCGTTGCCCGCGTCCGGCACCTCGACCAGGCACTGCCGGCATGCTCCGACCGGGTCGAGCAGCGGGTGGTCGCAGAACCGTGGTACCTGCACGCCGACCAGCTCGGCGGCGCGGATCACCAGCATGTCCTTCGGAACGTTGACCTCGACGTCGTCGATCGTCATCCGCACCAGGTCCGTGCGCCGTTGTAGACCGGTGCCGGACCCTGCTGTACCGCTCGTCGTTCCGGGGGTGGTCGCCGTCATCTCGCTCCTGCCGGTTCCAGAGCCCGCAGCGCGGAGGCCTCGTACGGGAACAGCTCCCACGCAGGGGTGTGGCTGCCAGCGACGAACTCGTCCCGGAAGTGCTGCACGGCGCTCTGTACGCAGGCGGTCATGCCGTCCGCGAGTGCGCAGAACGAGCGGCCGGCGATGTTGTCACACATGTCGAGCAGGGTGTCGATGTCTGTCTCAGTACCGTTGCCGGCCTCCAACCGGCGCAACACCTGGACCATCCACCACGCGCCTTCGCGGCAGGGGGTGCACTTGCCGCAGGACTCGTGTTTGTAGAACTCCACCCAGCGCAAGGTGGTGCGCACGACCGAGGTGGTCTCGTCGAACACCTGCAGCGCCTTCGTGCCGAGCATCGACCCGGCGCTGGCCATGCCCTCGTAGTCGAGCGGCACGTCGAGGTGTTCGTCGGTGAGGATGGGGACCGACGAGCCACCGGGCGTCCAGAACTTCAGCTCGTGGCCGGCGCGGACACCCCCCGACATGTCCAGCAGCTGGCGCAACGTGATGCCGAGCGGTGCCTCGTACTGGCCCGGTGCGGCGACGTGACCTGACAGCGAGTAGAGCGTGAAGCCCTTCGACTTCTCGGTCCCCATCGACGAGAACCAGTCGGCGCCGCGGTCGATGATCATTGGCACCGACGCGATCGACTCGACGTTGTTGATCACGGTCGGACTGGCGTACAGGCCGGCGATCGCGGGGAACGGCGGGCGGAGCCGGGGCTGGCCGCGGCGGCCCTCCAACGAGTCCAGCAGCGCGGTCTCCTCGCCGCAGATGTACGCGCCCGAGCCGGCGTGGACCAACACGTCCAGGTCGAAGCCGGAGCCGTGGATGTCGGTGCCCAGGTGACCAGCGAGGTAGGCCTCCTGCACCGCTCGCTGCAGCCGGCGGACCACGTGCAGCACCTCGCCGCGCACGTAGATGAAGGCGTGCCGGGCCCGGATGGCGTAGGACGCGATGATCACCCCCTCGACCAGCGTGTGCGGCGTGGCCATCATCAGCGGCAGGTCCTTGCAGGTGCCGGGCTCGGACTCGTCGGCGTTGACGACCAGGTAGTGCGGCCGTGCAGCCGCGCCCTCGTCGCCCTGCGGGATGAAGGCCCACTTCATTCCGGTGGGGAAGCCGGCGCCGCCCCGCCCGCGCAGGCCGGACTCCTTGACCTGCTCGATGATGCTGTCCGGGTCCTGGCGAAGCGCGCTGCGCAGGCCCCGGTAGCCGCGCCCCTCGGCCTCGTAGGTCTCCAGGGTCCAGCACCGGTCCTTGTCCCAGGTGTCGGACAGCACCGGGGTGAGCGAGGACGGGACGGGGGGAGCAGCGGGTGCGGCTGGTGCCTCGGTCATGACGCGTCGCCCTTCCCACCGGTGTGACCGTCAACGTCTGGGGTGCGCTCGGTGTGGTCGACGGTCTCGGCGCCGGACTCCTCGATGTGGGTCTCCTGGTCCCCGCGGTTGTACGCCGAGCCGCCCTCGCTGCTGGCT
>JALYQN010000091.1 GCA_030855835.1 Actinomycetota bacterium
GGACTCGACATCGAGCGAGTTCGGGTGGGCAACGGCGCGCGCATCGTCGTGTCGGTCTCGTTCGACAACATCAAGCGCGACTCCGGCAACGGGCTGGTCGTCTACTTCGACACTCGCGGTCCCGATCGCGGACCGGAGTACCTGGCCACCGGTGGGCTCGGGGCGACCCGGGACTGGCAGGCGCTGCGAATCGAGAACTGGCGTGGGGACGATGCCCGTCTCCTGCACCGCTGCGACATCGACATGCGGGTCAACCATGTTCGCGACAAGGCGACCTTTGACCTCTCTCGGCGGTGCTTCCACCGGCCGGGTCGGGTCCGGGTGGCTGCGCGGTCCCGCGGCATGTCGAACGACGACTGGGCCCCCCGCGTCCGACGCTTCTACGACTGGGTGTCGCGCTGAGCTGAGGTGTGCTGGACCTCCCACCGGCCGCGCCGCCTCGATGCCCGCGGCGCGCAACAACGCCCGACGAAACACATTCGCCGACCTCCCGGGTCCCGCGGATACGATCGCGCCTACCCATGCCCACCCGCCGCTCCGGAAAATCGAGGGAGTCCCCGTGCCCGACATGGCCGTGACCGTGCTGACCGCTGGCGACCCGGCGCAGCACCGGGTCACGAGCGGCGCCCGCGCGTGGGAACTGTTCATCGACGCCCCGGACGTCATTGCGGCCCGAGTGGGTGGCGAGCTGCGCGACCTGTCCACCGAGCTCAGCGACGGTGACGAGGTGCAGCCGGTGGCCATCGGCTCCACCGACGGGCGCGACATCCTGCGGCACTCGACCGCGCACGTGCTGGCGCAGGCCGTGCAGGACCTGTTCCCCGAGGCAAAGCTGGGCATCGGTCCGCCGGTACAGGACGGCTTCTACTACGACTTCGACATCGCCGAGCCGTTCACGCCCGACGACGTGGAGCGCATCGAGACGCGCATGAGGGCGATCATCAAGGACAACCAGCGGTTCGCCCGACGCGTCGTGACCGACGACGAGGCCCGTACAGAGCTGGCAGGCGAGCCGTACAAGCTCGAGCTCATCGGGCTCAAGAGCACCAGCTCCACCGCTGAGGCCCTGTCCGAGGCGGCCGACGGAGCCAGCGTCGAGGTGGGCGGCGCTGGCCAGCTCACCATGTACGACAACGTCGACCGCCGAGGCGAGACCGCGTGGACGGACCTGTGCCGTGGCCCGCACCTGCCGACCACCAGGCGCATCCCCGCCTTCCGGCTGATGCGCACAGCCGCTGCGTACTGGCGGGGGAGCGAGCACAACCCGCAGCTGCAGCGCATCTACGGCACCGCCTGGGAGTCGAAGGAGGCGCTCGCCGAGCATCTGGACCGGCTGGATCAGGCCGCGCGGCGTGATCACCGCCGGCTCGGGCAGGAGCTCGACCTGTTCAGTTTCCCGGACGAGATCGGCTCCGGGCTCGCGGTCTTTCATCCCAAGGGCGGCGTCCTGCGCAAGCAGATGGAGGACTACTCGCGGCAGCGGCATGTCGAGGCGGGCTACGAGTTCGTCTACTCGCCGCACATCTCCAAGGCGACCCTGTTCGAGACATCCGGTCACCTGCAGTGGTTCGCGGACGGCATGTACCCGCCGATGCACGTCGACGAGGAGCTCGACGCCGACGGTGCCGTGCGCAAGGCCGGGCAGGACTACTACCTCAAGCCGATGAACTGCCCGTTCCACTGTCTGATCTTCCGCGCCCGCGGACGGTCGTACCGCGAGCTGCCGCTGCGCATGTTCGAGTTCGGCACCGTCTACCGGCACGAAAAGTCGGGTGTGGTGCACGGTCTCACCCGCGTGCGCGGGCTGACCATGGACGACGCGCACATCTACTGCGCCCGGGAGCAGCTGCCCGCCGAGCTCGGCTCGCTGCTGGGGTTTGTGCTCGACCTGCTGCGTGACTTCGGCCTCGACGACTTCTACCTCGAGCTGTCGTCGAAGGACCCCGACAAGTACGTCGGCGACGACGCCATCTGGGACGAGGCGACCCGCACGCTGGCGGAGGTGGCCGAGGCGTCCGGGCTGGAGCTGGTGCCGGACCCGGGAGGCGCCGCGTTCTACGGGCCGAAGATCTCGGTGCAGGCGCGGGACGCGATCGGCCGCACTTGGCAGATGTCAACCATCCAGCTCGACTTCAACCTGCCGGAGCGGTTCGGGCTGGAGTACGCCGCGTCCGACGGTTCGCGCCAGCGGCCGGTGATGATCCACCGCGCGCTGTTCGGGTCGATCGAACGGTTCGTGGGCGTGCTCACCGAGCACTACTCCGGCGCGTTCCCCCCGTGGCTCGCCCCCGTACAGGTAGTCGCGATACCCGTCGCCGAGCGGCACCTCGACCACCTGTACGCGGTCACGCAACGGCTCCGGGCGGCCGGCATCCGGGTCGAGGTCGACGGCTCGGGCGACCGGATGCAGAAGAAGATCCGCACCGCGCAGCTGCAGAAGGTGCCGTACATGCTGCTGGCGGGTGACCGGGACGTCGAAGCCGACGCCGTGTCGTTCCGCTACCGCGACGGCGAGCAGGATAACGGGGTCGGCGTCGACGACGCGGTCGAGCGGATCGTGGCGGCAGTGGCCTCCAGGGCGACGCGGTGACGAGGCCCGCCTGGTCGGCGGGCGTGCGGTGACCGCCGGGGACCTGCTGCAGCGGCTGTGGGCGCCGCACCGGATGGCGTATGTCACCGGCGACGACACCGAATCGGATCCCCCCGACGGAAGCTGCCCGTTCTGCCACATCCCGACGCTGGCCGAGCCGGAGAGCCTGGTTGTGTCGCGGTCCGAGCTGACGTACGCCGTGCTCAACCTGCACCCGTACAACCCCGGACACCTCATGGTCCTGCCATACCGGCACGTCGCCGACTACGAGGACCTGACGGTCGATGAGGCGGCCGACGTCGCCCGGCTCACCCAGCAGGCGCTGCGCGCGATCCGCGCCGTATCGGCGCCACACGGATTCAACGTGGGCCTCAACCTGGGAGGTGTGGCCGGCGGATCATTGTCCGACCATCTGCACCAGCATGTGGTGCCGCGCTGGTCGGGTGACGCCAACTTCATCACCGTGGTGGGGGAGACCAAGCTGCTGCCGCAGCTGCTGGCCGACACTCGAGACCTGCTGGCCGGGAGCTGGGTGACCTGACGCATCGGCCGTTCAGACCGTCTTGGTGTCGATCTGGCCGTACGGAGCTCCCCTGCGATTAGCGTCGAGCCGCGGACTGTCCGTGGGTTGCAAGGGTTCGGGGGACACCGTGCGCAGCTTCCTGGCCAACGTGAGCGCAGCGATGCTGGTCTCTGCCGCACTGATGACACCGCCCGCGAATGGCGCACCGGCTGCATCGCGCGTCGCTGACGGGTTCGAGATTGTCGACGGTCGGTGGTCGGTGACCGCCACCTTCCAGACCTTCTCCGCGGCCGACGCCGCTACCGAGTCCTCGAATGACTCCACGAGCGGACTTGCACTGGACGACAGCGACCCGACAGGCGTCGTCCTGCTGGCCGGCCGCGAGTTCACCTTCTACGCGCCCGAGGCGTCGGGGAGACCGTTGCGGGAAGGCTTTTACGGCATCGCTCGGTCCACAGTTTCGACTGACCCCAACCGGCCGCAGATGTCGGTGGAGTATGTCGAGGAGAGTTGTCCGGGTGACCCAACCACGGGCAGCTTCGATGTACGAGAGCTCCAC
>JALYQN010000095.1 GCA_030855835.1 Actinomycetota bacterium
CATGTCCATC
Source organism: Actinomycetota bacterium (assembly GCA_030855835.1). Lineage (GTDB taxonomy): Bacteria > Actinomycetota > Actinomycetes > Propionibacteriales > Nocardioidaceae > JACCVL01. Next base: position 11 of record JALYQN010000095.1, read on the forward strand.
GAACTGATCACGATCCTGGTGCTCATCGGGGTGTTCCTCGTGGCCACGGTGCTGCCGGTGAACATGGGTGCCCTGGCACTGGTCGCCGCCTACGTCATCGGCGTCTACTTCGTCGCCGAGGGCTCGCTCGGCGAGGAAGAGAACATCGACGCCGTATACCTCAGCTTCCCGGGCGACCTGTTCGTCATCCTCGTCGGCGTCACGTACCTGTTTGCGCTGGCCCGGGACAACGGCACCGTCGACTGGCTGGTCGACGTCTCAGTGCGGTCGGTACGCGGCCGGATCGCCCTGATCCCGTGGGTCATGTTCGGCGTCACGGCGGTGCTGACCGCCTTCGGCGCGGTGGTGCCGGCGGCGGTCGCGATCATCGCCCCGGTCGCGATGAGCTTCGCGCTGCGCTACCAGATCAGCGTCTTGCTGATGGGACTGATGGTCATCAACGGGGCCACCGCCGGGGGCTTCTCACCGCTGAGCGTCTTCGGCACGATCGCCAACGAGGGGGTGTCGAACGCGGGACTCGAGGGGAACCCGTTGCTGCTTTTCGTCTCCTCGTTGGCTTTCAACCTCGTGCTCGGGGTCATCACGTACGTCCTGTTCGGCGGCCGCGAGCTGCTGGGCCGACGCGACCAGGGCGAAAGCGACGCGGCGACCGAGGAAAAGGCGCGAGAGGTGGCCGAGATGGAGGGCGGGGAGGGCGCCACCGTCACCGAGACCAGGCAAGTCCGGGTCCGCAACCGCAATGTCACCGTCGTCGGCATGCTGCTGCTCGCCGTCGGTGTGCTGTTCTTCGACCTCGACATCGGCTTCTCGGCGATCGCGCTCGCCGTCGTGCTGACTCTGCTCAGCCCCAACCTGGCCAAGAGCTCGGTAGCCAAGATCGCCTGGCCGACCGTGCTGCTCATCTGCGGCATCGTCACCTACGTGGCGCTGCTGGAGACCATCGGCACCATCGACTGGCTCGGCGACAAGGTTGCCGGTATCGGGGCAGCGTTGCTCGCTGCCATCCTGATCCTGTACATCGGCGGCGTAGTCTCGGCGTTCGCCTCCACGACGGGCATCCTCGGCACGCTCATCCCGCTGGCGGTGCCGTTCCTGCAGACCGGCGAGGTCAACACCGTCGCGATGGTCATCGCGCTGTGCATCTCCAGCTCGGTCGTCGACTCCAGCCCGTTCTCGACCTCCGGAGCCCTGGTGGTCGCCAACGCGCCGGAGGAGCAGCGAGAAAAGACGTTCCGCGGGCTCATGATCTGGGGGTTCACCGTGGTGGCGGTCGCGCCGCTGGTCACCTGGGCGATATTCCTCCTGCCGGGAGGGCTGTGAGCAGCCGGGCACTTTCGGCCGCCGAGCCGCGGCTCGTGGCTTTCGACGGGCACGAGCCAGACGTCCATCAGCAGGCATTCGTGGCCGGCGGCGCCACCCTGGTGGGCGCGGTCACGCTGGCCGCCGGCGCGAGCGTGTGGTTCGGCGCGGTGATCCGTGCCGACGGGGCACCGATCAGCGTCGGGGAGAGCAGCAACGTGCAGGACGGGTGCGTCCTGCACTCCGACCCCGGCTTCGCTGTCACGGTCGGCAACGGCGTGTCGCTGGGCCACGGCGCGGTGGTGCACGGGTGCACGATCGGCGACGACGCGCTGATCGGAATGGGTGCCGTCGTGCTCAACGGGGCGGTGGTCGGCGCCGGGTCGCTGGTAGCGGCCGGGGCGGTAGTGCGCGAGGGCGCGGACGTGCCACCGGGCTCGCTTGTCGCCGGTGTCCCGGCCCAGGTCCGGCGAGCGGTGAGTGACGCCGAGACGGCCCGGGTGCGCGATGGCGCCGCGTCGTACGTTGAGAGGGCCGCGCGTTACGCCGCAGCCCGAGATGTCGCGCAGGACACGTCGTGACCGGACCGCTGGCAGGTGTCCGAGCCCTCGAGGTGGGCGTGTTCATGGCCGCGCCCTTCGCCACCATGCAGCTGGCCGACCTCGGCGCCTCCGTGCTCAAGGTCGAGCAGCCCGGCACCGGCGACCCGGTCCGTGCCACCGGCCCCTTCGTCGACGGGCAGAGCTCGCCGTACCTGCGGATCAACCGGAACAAGCGCTCGGCCGCTCTCGACCTGAAGTCACAGTCCGGGCGGGACGCCTTCCTGCGCCTGGTCGAGACCGCCGACGTCGTGGTGGAGAACCTGCGTCCCGGTGCGATGACCGCCCTGGGCCTCGACTATGAGCCGTTGCGTCGGGTGAACGCGGCAATCGTGTATGCCTCCGCGTCCGGGTTCGGCCAGGACGGGCCGCTGTCGGCACACCCCGGGCTGGACATCATGGCCCAGGCGCGCAGCGGGCTGATGAGCATCACCGGCGAGCCACACGGCGCGCCGGTGAAGGTGGGCGTGCCGGTGTGCGATCTGGTCTGCGGCCTGTATGTCGCGCTAGCCGTCACCGCCGCGCTGCGGGAGCGGGACCGCAGCGGGAACGGTCAGCAGATCGACGTCTCGCTACTGGAGTCCGGGGTGTCGCTGGCGGTGTGGGAGGCCGGACGCTGGTTCGCCACCGGCGAGTCGGGCCGGCCGCTCGGCTCCGCGCACCAGAGCCAGGCGCCGTACCAGGCGGTGCGTACCGCGGACGGCTGGGTCACCGTCGGCGCGATCACGCCGAAGACGTGGGTGGCGTTCTGCCGTGCCCTCGGGCTCGTGGAGCTGGTCGACGACGTGCGCTACACCGACTCGTCGGCCCGGCACGCCAACCGCCAGCAGCTCATCGTCGCCATCGAGGTCGAGACGACGGCGCTGACGACCGCGCAGGTGGTCACCGCGCTGGACGCGACCGGGGTCCCGTGCGCGCCGATCGCCGACTACCAGCAGGTGTTCACCGACGACCACCTGGCTGCACGCGACTTCTTCTGGGACGCTCCACACCCCGTGACCGGCACGGCCCGTCAGGTGGGCTCGCCGATGCGGCTGTCCCGGACCCCGGCCGTACGCGGCGAGGCAGGTCCCGCGCTGGGTGCGCATACGCGGGAGGCGCTGCGCGAGGCAGGCTGCGCCGACTCCGAGATCGACGCGGTGGTGAGTGCCGGATGAGCGGCGGCGACCTGGTCGTCGGGCTGTCGGACGGCGTGCTGTCGGTGACGTTCAACCGCCCGGACCAGCACAACGCGATGACGTTCGCGATGTATGAAGGGATCCACGAGGCTTGCGAACGGGCAGACACCGACAGCGACGTCGCCGTGCTGGTGCTGCGCGGAGCTGGGGGCCAGGCGTTCATCTCCGGTACCGACATCGCACAGTTCGACGGCTTCTCCGGAGCCGACGGCGTCGAGTACGAGCGCAGGATCCAGCGGGTCGTCGACCGGCTGGAAGACGTCACCGTGCCGACGGTGGCGGCTGTCGACGGCTGGTGCCTGGGGGGTGGGCTGGTGCTCGCCGCGGTCTGCGACCTGCGGGTGGCGACCAGCTCGTCGCGCTTCGGGATGCCGATCGCCCGGACACTGGGCAACTGCCTGTCGATGAACAACCACTCCGTGCTGGTCAGCCGGCTCGGCTCGGCTCGTACGCTCGACCTGCTGCTGCGGGCGCGACCGTTGGGTGCCGTGGTGGCGTACGACGCCGGGTTCGTCGCGGAGGTTTGTGCCGACGGGGAGCTGGACGAGGCGCTCGCCGGGGTCGTCGCGACGCTGCGGGCCAACGCGCCGCTGACCATGTGGGCGGCCAAGCAGGCGGTGGCCCGGCTGCGGCGCGCCCTGCTGCCCGACGGCGACGACCTGGTGGACAGGGCGTTCGGCAGCGACGACTTCGCGCATGCGGTGCGGGCGTTCAAGACGGGTGAAGAGACCACATGGACCGGCCGCTGAGACAGTCGGCGACGGTGCAGTCGCTGGACCGGGCCTTCGACCTGCTCCATCTGCTGGGGGCCGACCCGGACGGCGTGGCCTTGACCCGGCTCGCGGAGGAGTCCGGACTGCCGGTACCGACCATCCATCGCCTGGTGCGGACGCTGGTCGCCTCCGGCTACGTGCTGCAGCTGCCGTCGCGGCGCTACGCGCTCGGCCCGCGGCTGATCGGCCTCGGCGAGCGCGCCTCCCGCACCCTCGAATCCTGGGCCCGGCCGCACCTGGTCACCCTCGCCGAGCGCTCCGGCGAGACCGCGAACATGGCAGTCCTGGACGGCGTGATGGTGGTGTACGTGGCCCAGGCGCCGTCGTCTCGGCACACGGTGCGGATGTTCACCGAGGTGGGGCGGCGGGTGTTCGCGCACTGCACCGGCGTCGGCAAGGCGGTTCTGGCCCAGCTGCCGGAGGCGGTGGCGGGCGAGGTCGTCACGGCGGCCGGTATGCCGGCGCGCACCGATCACACCATCGTCGACGTCGACGAGCTGGCAGCCGAGCTGGCCCGGGTCCGGGCCCAGGGCTACGCGGTGGACGACGGTGAGCAGGAGCGGGGGGTCCGCTGCGTCGCGGTTACGCTCCCCGGCATTCCCAGGACCGCGATCTCGGTGTCCGGTCCGGCCAGTCGGCTGAGCCTGGACGCTGTCGGCCAGATGGTGCCGCTGCTCACCGCCGCTGCCGACGGACTGGCCGCCCGGCCCGGCTGAGCGGTTCACAACTCCCGCAGGTCAGCCTGCGAAACCGCGCTGGGCGGCTGCCCGGACGGCCCGGCCCGACCCGGCCCGCGCCGGCCCGGACGGATCTTCCGACCTGCTGGCTGCCATGGCCACCCGACCGTCGGGACATTCGCAAGGGGCGGCGCCGGCCCGGACGGATCTTCCGACCTGCTGGTCGTCATGGCCACCCGACCGTCGGAACATTCGCGCGGGGCGGCGCCGGCCCGGACGGATCTTC
>JALYQN010000099.1 GCA_030855835.1 Actinomycetota bacterium
CCCCTTTCGTGTCAGAACGCCGCGGTGACGTATCCGTCGAGCCAGCTGCCGTCGTGGTGCACTTGCGCCGGCCGTGGGTGTCGATGATCATGCCGAGGCCCGTCGCGTTTGAAGGCGCCTCCCAGGAGTTCCGGAAGGGCCGCGGATGCGTTGCTCATCGTGGACGCGCGGGTGAAGTGGGTCACGAGGCTTGACTTTGACCCGTTGAGTACAGCCTCTAGACAGAGGCCGGCAACCACGCCGGTTGCCACTGAGACGAAGGCATCGGTCAAGACGACCGAGCTGATCGCATATGTTGCCGCCGTCGTCGGGGTGCCTCAGCGTTGGTCGACAGCGAGGACTTCGGCTCCTACGACGCCTGGAGCCTCGTCACGTTTCTGACCATCGGCTACATGATCGCCCGTGGCCTCGCCTAGGCCGGGAGTCACCAGCCCTACGACGAGTGATCACCAGGCTCGACGGACCGGGTCCCCGTCCGTCAGCCACCGGCCCCAACGCCGCCGTCCAGTCTGGACAGCGGCGATTTGTCTGTCTACGTGAAGGAGAGCCATGAGCCCGGTCCGGATCCGCCCCCTCGGTGGCAGCGTTGGCTGCCTGGTGATGATCCTCGTCTCCGTCGTGCTGTCGGTTGGCCTCACCATCCTCCTGAACGCGCTCGCGCGCTGAGCCCGGCCAGTCGAGGCAGCTCGAGGTCGTGCGCGACGGCGCCGCGCTGTCCCGCCCGACAGCACGATGCGACCAGCTGAGTCATCTGTCGGCGTCAGGTCCCCGCCGTTTTCGTCCGGCTGCACCGGCCTGCCAGTTGAGGAGCGTCTGCTCGTACCACCAAAGGTGCCGGCCGTCCTTGCCGTCTGGTGGGGGCAGAGTGCCCCGCCACACGTACGACGCCACCGTCCGCCGGGTGACCCCGAGTAGCTCCGCAGCGGCCGTCGAGTCCAGCCTCGGGCCGCGTCCATTCCCCACCATGCTCAACCATGCAACTTGGTCGGCGGGTGCGCACGTCGTGCTGACCTAGGGCGCTGTGCAACAGGCCGGGCAAGACACCGTCGACGCCTCCACCGCGCTCGCCGGCTGGCCTACCCACGCCGACGTACTGCTCTGCTCTGTCGACGAGGACAGCCCTGCCACGAGGCAGCACGTGACGGGCTGGCGGTGGCCCTCCACGGCGCCAGGCGGGGCTGGTTCCTTACCGAGCTGGGGCAGGTTCGGCGGACGCTTTGGACTAGTCCGCATGACGCCATGGTCATACCTGCTTTGGCTTCTTGCCTCACGCACTCCGGCCGAGCGGACGCGGACCCGCCGCCTGGCCTGCGCAGGAGCGCCCCACCGCGTTCTGCCGGCCGTTCGTCATGTCAGCGCCGTGAACGGGTCTTCGGTCTGTAGACCCACACGAGGGCGCCTCGGCGCCCGTGGACATTCAGCAGGATCCCTCGACCAGGAAGGCACGACACCATGAACAGCACCGCACGCAGGATCATCGTTTCGGTAGTCGCATCCGGTTTCGCTTTGGCCGGGACTGCCGCCCCGGCACATGCAGTGGTTCAGCAGGACGGGCTCGTCAACGTCTCCGTGGGCGACGTGGAGATTCTGAACGACGCCCGCATCGCGGTCGCCGCACAGGTCGCGGCCCAGATTTGCGGTGTGAAGGTGGGTCCGGTCGCGGTCCTTGGTCGGGCAGTGGATCGGAGCGGTGACACCAGCACGGTCTGCCGGAGCGACCAGGGCCCGGTGACCATCTCGCAGAACTAGTCGACCGACTGGTTGCCCAACCGGACCGGGCGAACAGCGCGCGACGCAAGTGTCGATGAAGGACCTGACCACCCCCGGCTGGGCCTGCTCCCAGCCGGGGGGCGGCCGGCGATGTTGCTGGGCCGCGTACCGTCTGGGGGCGTGAGCGCCGCGCACTCGGTTCAGTCGCAAAGTGGCTTAGACACACGCGACGCCGTTACTGCGTTGATTCCGATAGTACGGCGCATCATCGGTGCACGAGTGCAGGACCAGTCCACCGTCGACGACCTGGTGCAAGAGACCCTCGTGCGGGTACTCGCCGCAACGGACCGAGTTGAACCCGGCATGCTGGAGCCGTACGCGATAGTCACTGCGCGCAACGCGGTGGCCTCCATGTGGAAGACACAGGATCGTCACCGGCGCCACCAGCACCGGGTGGTCGACTTGACGCCGCCGGAAGTGCCGGGGGACGAGCTGATGGCGCGAGAGGAACGGGCCGCCATCGCCATAGCTCTCGAACGTCTTTCCGAACGGGAGCGGCATACCCTCGTCGGGCACGAGGTCAAGGGGCTGGACACACTCACACTCGCGGAAGAGGCAGGGTCGACGGCCGGAGCCGTGGCGGCTCAGCTGCACCGGACGCGGTCACGGCTGCGGGTGGAGTACCTCCTCGCTCGTGACCGGATCGAACCCCCGACTCAGCGATGTCGGCCGGTGCTGTTGGCGCTCTCAGGTGGGGATCGGCGCCGTCAGCGCGAAGTAGACGCTGGTCGCCACCTGCTCGAGTGTGAGGTCTGTGCCACGCTGAGCGAGCCGTTGCTGCAGCGCACCCCGCAACGCGACGACGAGGTGCGAATTCCGATCCGTGCAGACGCCGACGTCGTTGTCGCCCGGCAGGGAGTCCGCGAACTGGCGGGGCGACTGGGCTTTTCCGGCACCGACCTGACCGTCATTGCGACCGCCGTTTCGGAAGTGGCGCGCAACGTGGTGCGCTTCGCCGGCGCAGGGAACGTCATCGCCGAACTCCTGGACGAGCCCCGCCCGGGACTGCACATCGTATGCCGAGACACCGGCCCGGGAATCACCGATGTGGATCAGGCACTCTCGGACGGGTTCAGCACCTACCACGGCCTGGGCCTCGGCCTGCCGGGGGCTCGGCGCCTGATGGACGAGTTTGCGGTGCACTCGGAGCCTGGTCTGGGCACGACCGTGACCATGACGAAATGGAGGCGCGAATGATGACCCACCATGGGGACTCCGCAGTCAACACTGGAGACACCAGCCCGCTAGCACCTGACCGCGGCGACGCAGACAACCTGTTGCCGCAACTGGTGGCGCACCTTCGTGAGCATCGGAGCAAGCTCCGCGAGCAGTGGGTAAGTCGTATCCACGGAAGTCACCTCCTGCAGGGCATGACACCGCACGAGATGGCCGCCGAGACCACATCGGTGTACGACAACTACGTGGAGGTCTTGGAGACGGGCAGCGTCGAGGCGCTGCAACACTATGCGCGCGATCTGTCGGAGCGCATCATCCCACGTGGGGTCGAGACGCAAGAGGTCATAAGCATCGTCTTACTGTTGCGCGACGTCCTGGCGCGCTCGTTGTTCGAGAAGTACCAGCGTGACTTCGCGTTGCTCAATCGGGTGCTCGACGTGTACGAGCCGGCCGCAAACCGTATCGCGAACACCGTCGCAGTCAGCTTCGTTGATGAGCGCGAGCGGGTTATCCGCCAGCAGCAGGATGCGATCCGTGAGCTGTCGACACCGGTGTTGCCGGTGCGGGAGCGGTTGCTGGTTCTGCCCATCGTCGGCGTTCTGGACGATGAACGCGCCCAGCAACTGACCGAGCAGTTGCTGGCCGGCATTCGAAGATATCGCGCCAAGGTCGTCGTCATGGACATCACGGGTGCACCAGACGTCGATCAGTCCGTCGCGAACCACCTGGTGCAAACGGTCGACGCGTCACGTTTGATGGGCGCCAGCGTGATCATCACTGGATTGTCCCCGAAGATCGCTCAGACCCTGGTCACCATCGGTGTCGACCTGAGCAAGATGAACACCCTCGGCGACCTTCAGGGTGGGCTAGAAGAGGCAGAACGGTTGCTCGGGTATGCCGCGACACGTCAGGCCGGAGGGTGAGTCCTCCGTGACCACCGAACCTTCCCTAGTATCCATCCTGCGACAGGGCCCATACCTGATCGCGTCGGTTCACACGGCCCTTGACGACTCACAGATGATCCGATTCCAAGACGACCTCGTCGCCCAGACCGGTCAGCATCGCTCGCGCGGTGTCATCATCGATGTAGCCGCCCTCGATGTACTGGACTCCTTCGCG
>JALYQN010000103.1 GCA_030855835.1 Actinomycetota bacterium
GGCCAGCACGGCGCCGGTGCGCAGGCCGTACTGGCTGCCGTGGCAGGGGCAGTGGATGCGGCGCCCGCGGACGGCGTTGCAGATGCAGCCTTGGTGGGTGCACCGCGCCGAGAAGCAGCGCAGCAGCGCTCTTCGCGGCCGGGTCACCACCACGGTGAAGCCTTTCGACACCTGGACGAAGATCCCGTCGCGGAAAGGGACGTCGCTCGCCCTGCACAGCACCCGCCAGGTGACGACTTCGGCCGCTCCGGCCGGCGCCGCGGTCGCGGCGGCCAGCACTCCCGCACCGCTCACTGCGGCGCCGCGCAGCAGGGATCGACGGTCCAGGCAGCCGTCGCACCCGCTCAACCGTCCGGCATCGGGGTCTGGGCTCATCGGTCGATCCTGTCGCACCCGTGACCCCGTGTCACCCCGCCCTCTCGGGTACGACCGACATGGCTCAGCCGACGGTGATCTGGTCGCCCTGGACGTCGATCGGTTCCTCGGCCAGAGCCTGCGTGGCGGGGCCCTGGACCACCTCGCCGGTCATCGCGTCGTACTGGCTGCCGTGGCAGTCGCACGTGATGGTGTTGTCCTGCACCGAGGCGACCACGCAGCCGCTGTGAGTGCAGACGGCGGTGAAAGCCTTGAAGTCACCCTTTGCGGGCTGCGTCACGACGAAGGTGTCCTCGACGATCACACCGCCGCCGACCGCGACGTCGGCCGCGCTCACGGTGACCGGCGTGGCGGCAGCGTCGGTGCTTCCGGAGTCCTCGTCCCCGCCGCAGCCGGTCAGCAGCGAGGCGGAGCCGAAGCCGCCGCCGGCCAGCGCGACACCTCGCAGCACCGTTCGACGGGCAACGGGTCGGGTCGGGTCGGCCATGGGGATCCTCTCGGCGGGCGTTGCGGCGCGGGTCGGGCAGATCCCATCCTGCCCCGCGGTCCGGGCTACGGCATCGTCCACCGCGCGGCTTTCGGGCATCGCGTCAGCCGAGGATGACCCGCCCGTCGCGTACGGTGACCGGCTTCGCCGCGAGCGGCGCGGGCGCCGGGCCGGACACGACCGAGCCGTCGGCGATGGAGTACCGGCTGAAGTGACAGGGGCACTCGATCTCGCCGGCTTTGATGCTGCTGACCGGGCAGCCCTGGTGGGTGCAGATGGTGGTGAACGCCTTGAGCTCCCCCTTGGTCGGCTGGGTGACCACGACCTCCTGCTCGGGATAGATGACGCCCCCTCCCACCTCGATCGCCGACACCGGGCCGAGCCCGCCGGCGGAGTCACCCGGCTTCTCGTCCGGCCCGCCCTTGGTACGGGGAGACGTCGCTGTGGTGGGAGCCTCGCTGGTGGGCGACTCGCCGGACGCGGACGTCGCGGCGTCGTTGTCGCTGCAGCCACCGACGGACAGGACAGCGCCGCTGACCACCGCGGCGCGCATCAGGGCGCGGCGCCCGACGGTCGACTCGGTCATCAGCTGGCCTTCCTGCGGGTGGTCTTGCGCGCGGTGGCGGCTCGCCCCTTCTTTGTGGCCGGGTGTCTGGCCGGCTTGCTCGCGGCTGGCCGGAGCACCGGCCGCAGGAACTCCCCGGTATGGCTGGCCGCGTCCCCGGCGACGTCCTCCGGGGTGCCCTCGGCGACGATCAGACCGCCGCGCGTCCCGCCGCCGGGCCCCATGTCGACCACCCAGTCCGCGGTCTTGATCACGTCCAGGTTGTGCTCGATGACGATCACGGTGTTGCCCTTGTCGACCAGGCTCTGCAGCACCCCGAGCAGCTTGCGGATGTCCTCGAAGTGCAGCCCGGTGGTCGGCTCGTCGAGCACGTAGACGGTGCTCCCGGTGGACCGCTTCTGGAGCTCGGAGGCCAGCTTGACCCGCTGCGCCTCGCCGCCGGACAGCGTCGGCGCCGGCTGCCCCAGCCGTACATAGCCCAGCCCGACGTCAACCAGCGTCCGCAGGTGTCGGGAGATCGCGGGGATCGCGGCGAAGAACTCGACCGCCTCCTCGATCGGCATGTCGAGCACCTCGGAGATCGATCTGCCCTTGTAGTGCACCTCGAGGGTCTCGCGGTTGTACCGTGCGCCGTGGCACACCTCGCACGGCACATAGACGTCAGGCAGGAAGTTCATCTCGATCTTGATCGTCCCGTCACCGGAACACGCCTCGCAGCGACCGCCCTTGACGTTGAACGAGAACCGCCCCGGCTGGTAGCCGCGGACCTTGGCCTCGTTGGTCTGCGCGAAGAGCCGGCGGACGTGGTCGAACACTCCGGTGTAGGTGGCCGGGTTGGATCGTGGGGTCCGCCCGATCGGTGACTGGTCGACGTGGATGACCTTGTCCACGTGCTCGGTCCCGGTGATCGTGCGGTGCCGCCCGGGGATCTCGCGGGCGCGGTAGATCCGGCGCGCCAGCGAGGTGTAGAGGATGTCGTTGACCAGCGTCGACTTGCCGGACCCGGAGACCCCGGTCACCGCGATCAGCAGCCCGAGCGGGAAGCTGACGTCGATGTCGCGCAGGTTGTGCTCGCGGGCACCACACACCACCAGCTGGTGCCCCGGCGTCCGGGGTCGGCGTACCGCCGGCAGCGGGATGGCTTCGCGCCCGGACAGGTACGCCCCGGTCAGGGAGTCCCGGTGCGTGAGCAGGTCCTCGACGCTCCCCGACACCACGATCTGGCCGCCGTGCTCACCCGCGCCCGGCCCGATGTCGACCACCCAGTCGGCGCTGCGGATGGTGTCCTCGTCGTGCTCGACGACGATCAGGGTGTTGCCGAGGTCCCGCAGCCGCAGCAGGGTGTCGATGAGGCGGTGGTTGTCGCGCTGGTGTAGCCCGATGGACGGCTCGTCGAGCACGTACAGCACACCGACCAGGCCGGCGCCGATCTGGGTGGCCAGCCGGATCCGCTGCGCCTCGCCGCCGGACAGCGAGCCGGAGGGTCGGTCCAGCGTCAGGTAGTCGAGCCCGACGTCGAGCAGGAACCGGAGCCGCTCGTGGATCTCCTTGAGCACGCGCTCACCGATCTGGCGCTCTCGCTCGCTCATGTCCAGCTCGGCGAGGAAGCGCGCCGCCCGCTCCACCGGGAGCGCGCACACCTCGGCGATGTTGCGCTGCACCCCGCCGGCGCCGGGCAGGGTGACAGCCACCGAGACCGGCTTGAGCCGGGCGCCGCGGCACACCGGGCACGGGACCTCGCGCATGAAGCCCTCGAACCGCTCCCGGCTGGTGTCGGACTCGGCCTCCCCGTGCCGGCGCTCGATGTACGGGATGACGCCTTCGAAGGTCGTCCAGTACGACCGCTCGCGGCCGTACCGATTGCGGTAGCGCACGTGCACCTGCTGCTCGTGGCCGTGCAGCAGCGCCCGCTGCGCGTCAGCCGGCAGCTCGCTGAACGCCACGTCGACCGAGAAGCCCAGATCGTCGCCGAGGGCACCCAGCAGCCGGGCGAAGTAGTCGGCCACGTGTGCGGAGGCCCACGGCGTGATCGCGCCGTCGGCAATGGACATCGACGGATCAGGGACCACCAGCTCCGGGTCGACCTCCATCCTGGTGCCGAGGCCGTGGCACTCGGTGCAGGCGCCGAAGGGCGAGTTGAACGAGAAGGAGCGGGGCTCGAGCTCCTCGAAGGACAGGTCGTCGTACAGGCACGCTAGGTGCTCGGAGTACATCCGCTCCCGGTCGGGGTCGCCGGCGGGCAGGTCGACGAAGTCGAGCAGCACCAGCCCGTCGCCCAGCCGCAGCGCGGTCTCGATCGAGTCTGTGAGCCGGCGCTTGGCGCTGCGCTTGACCGCCAACCGGTCCACCACCACCTCGATGGTGTGCTTCTTCTGCTTGGCGAGAAGGGGCACCGCGTCCAGGGTGTGCACCTGTCCGTTGACCCGGGCCCGGCTGTAGCCCTGTTGCTGCAGCGTGCGGAAC
>JALYQN010000108.1 GCA_030855835.1 Actinomycetota bacterium
TATGTCATCGTCGACATGCCTGACCACGCCGAAGCGATCGCGATGGCCGCAGCGATTTCGACCGCAGGCGCTATCAGCAGCTACGAGACCGTGGTCCTGCTCACGCCGTCCGAGGTCGATAAGGCCATGAACGTGACGGTCGATTACACGCCGCCCGGCTCGTAAGGCTCAGGCGCTCCACGCATCTGCCGCGATGAGTCGTCGGCTGAGGGCATGCGGATCCCTCATCGAGTGAGGTGCGGTTGGCCACGCGAGGAGCGGCCTGGGCGGCAACGGCAGACTGCAGCGCATGTTCGAAGGGTTTGTTGAGGAGGTGGTCGCCGCTGACGGATTGGACGTGTTCGTCAGGCACGGTGGTGCCGGTCCGGCGGTGCTGTTGTTGCATGGTCATCCACGTACGTCGTCGACGTGGCATCGCGTTGCTCCTCAACTCTCGGCTCGGGGGTTGACCGTCGTGTGCGCGGACTTGCCGGGCTACGGCCGCTCGGGAAAGCCGGTGCCGACCGCTGGCCACGCTGCTCATTCCAAGCGAGCCGGTGCTGGCCGGCTGGCGGCGGCGATGCGTGCACTGGGCCATCACCGGTTCTCGGTGGTCGGCCATGACCGTGGTAGCTACTACGCCCTGCGGCTTGCCCTCGATCATCCCGACCACATCACCCGGGTGGCGCTGCTGGATTGCCTGCCGATCAGCGAACACCTCGACCGCGCCGACGCGCGCTTTGCGACCGCGTGGTGGCACTGGTTCTTCTTCGCCCAACCGGACCTGCCCGAGCGCGTCATCACCGCTGACCCGGATGCCTGGTACCGCGGCGACCCCAGCTCGATGGGGCTGGAGAACTACCTGGAGTGGCGGGCCGCCATGCACGATCCGGCGGTGATCAGGGGCATGTTGGAGGACTACCGAGCGGGCCTAGGCATCGACGCCGACCATGAGCGAGCCGATCGAGCCGCCGGGGGGCGGGTTCAGCAGCCGCTGCTCGCGTTGTGGTCGACCCGCGCTGACCTAGAGGACCTCTACGGCGACCCCTTGGTGATCTGGCGGGACTGGGCAGACAACGTCACCGGGCACGGGATCGACTCCGGCCATCACATCGCCGAGCAAGCACCCGATGAGCTCACCACCGCACTCAGCAGCTTCTTCCACCCGGCGCACCAATAGCCGATCCCTGCGGGATGCGCACTGCTACCACACTGCAGGTATGCAGCTGGATGGAGCGCGTGCCCTCGTCTGTGGAGCGACCGGCGTCCTGGGTGGTCAGATCGCTCGCGAACTGGTCGACGCAGGTGCGACCGTGATGGCGGCGGGCCGCGACAGCGACCGACTCGCTGCGATCGCGTCGACGTGTGGCACCGCACCCTTGACCTTTGACGTCATCGACGCCGACTCCTGCAAGAGGACCGTCGACCAAGCGGTAACCGCCGTTGGCGGCCTCGACCTCCTAGTGGTCGCCACCGGGGTGGCCGCGTTCGGGCCGGCGACCGAGGCCGACGCGGCCGTCGTCGAGGAACTGTTCGCGGTGAACGCCCTTGGCCCGATGTCGCTGATCCGTGCCGCTGCACCGCACCTGCCCCAGGGCGGCGCGGTGGCCGTCCTCTCCGCCGTCCTCGCTGACCTGCCCACAGCCGGGATGGCAGAGTACAGCGCCTCGAAGAGTGCTCTGGCCGCCTGGCTGGAGGTGCTACGCCGAGAGAACCGACGCAGCTTCCGGGTCCTCGACATTCGACCGCCCCACCTCGACACCGGGCTGGCCGACCGCGCTCTGGCCGGCCACCCACCGAAGCTGCCGTCCGGATTCCCGATCGGAGAGCTGGTGGCCGCGATCATCAAGGCGATTCGCGGCGACGCCCGCGAGATCGTCTACGACTACACAGCCAAGAGCCTCGAAACCAGGTGAGATCCGCCAAACCTCGAGCCGGCCACCCGCGGAACCGGTTTAGGATCCTGCTACGGAGCGCTGACCAGTCCGGTCCACGACCAGTGTGGGATGTCAAGACCGTCCGGCACATCGTCTGCGGAGTGGTGGTAGCGGGACATCGTGGTCGTGGTCGCCCACGCGAAGTAGTCGTGCAGCACCTTTCGGAGCCGGTCGTCTTTGGCGAGGCCGGCGTCTGCCAGCGCCTGGTCGAAGCAATCGATCGCTCGACGGTCCATCTCGCCGTGAGGGCCCTTGCCACTGTGCATCCGAACCACCGAGGTCTCGTTGCCGTACTCGGCCGAGAATGTCATCGGGCCTCCCAGCGCCTCCGCCCAGTACGCTGCCAGCCTCTCAGTGTGCTCGGGATGAAAGCCGTGGCTGAACGCGTGGCTGACCACCTCATCCGCCATGACCCTGGCATGCCACGCGCCGGCCAGCCGCAGCACGCCCTCGGCGCCACCCGCAGCCTCGTACACCGTCTCCATACCTCAGGATTGCATTTCACCCGCGCCCGATAGCCGATCCTCTGTCGGGATCGCGCTGCGGGGTGGAAGGTCGACAGACGGCGCTACCGTCGCTGGCGTCCCCGATGAGTTCCGCCATGGGCGCGGGTCAGACGATGCGGGAGCCCGGACCGCCCGGCCGCTCAAGGAGGAGCGATGACTGCACTGACTGAGCTGCTGGACCGGCACGTCGCCGAGGGCACCGTGCCGGGGGTCGTTGCCGCGCTGGGCGACGTCGACGGTGACCTCGAGGTCGCCAGCGCCGGAGACCTGGCCACCGACGCGATCGTGCGGATCCAGTCGATGACCAAACCGGTCCTAGCCGTCGCCACGCTGCGCATGGTCCAGTCCGGCCGGTTGGGCCTAGACGACGCGGTGCAGCGATGGCTTCCCGAGCTGGCCAACCGGCAGGTGCTGCGCGCCTCCGAGGCCGACCTCGACGAAGTCGTCCCTGCTGCTGGTCCGATCACGGTGCGGCATCTGCTCACCAACGCCTCGGGCTACGGCATGATCCTCACGCCGTCGCCGTTGCAGGAGGCGATGGCGGCCAACGAGACCGAGGCCGGCCCGGACCCGCCGACCTTGGGCGCCGAAGCCTGGTTGACCGCACTCGCAGAGCTCCCGTTGGTGCACCAGCCCGGTGCGGGATGGCGCTACCACCACTCCTTCGGCATCCTCGGCATCTTGTTGAGCCGGCTGACCGGTCGTACGGTGGGCGAGCACCTGGCCGCCGACTTGTTCGGGCCGCTCGGGATGGTCGACACGGCCTACTCGGTGCCGCTGGAGAAGGCTGACCGGTTGCCCGCGGCCTACCGCCGCGAGGAGGACGGTGAGTTGGTGCAACTGGAGCCTCACGGGAGTGGTTTCCACGTCGGAGAGCGACCGTTCGACGTGAGCCACGACGAGTTGGTGTCAACCGCGCGGGACTATGCCGCGTTCGTCCGGATGCTGGCCGCCGACGGGCGGCACAATGGCGACGAGATCCTCGAGCCGGGGCTGCTGCATGAGATGCGCAGTGACCAGGTGCAGACCGAGGCGAAGACTCCGGACAGCTTCTTCCCCGGCTTCTGGGATGGCATGGGTTGGGGCTACGGCGTCGCGGTCCAGACCTCGGGCGACCGGGCCGGGAGCTACGGCTGGTCAGGTGGCCTGGGCACCGACGTCTTCGTCGACCCGGACGGATCGTTCGGCGTCCTCCTCACCCAGGTCGAGATGGGGCCGCACACTTTCCGACTGATGGAGGACCTGCGGATGCTCTGAGGCTCGTGCGACCATCGAGAAGCTTGTGGGACTTGGGTGCGACGGCGACCTGCGTCCAGGGCGATGACCGGCCGGTCGTCAACGCCCTGGTGCGCGTCCACAGGTCCCGATCACCGAGTCCTTCCGGCGATGATTTCGTTCACCGATCCGACCCCAATGACCTGGTCTACCTCGAGGACGCCGACGAGAGCGAAACATCGGTGACCACCGCGACGCTCCGCCACGAGCAAGGAGGACCACGACCATGCCTGACCCGCACCCGTTGGACATCTCGTTCACCGCTCGGCTGGGCAAGGTGCGTCCGGGAGACACCTGGACCTGTGTCCAGTTACCTGACTCGTCACAGATCTTCGGCACCCCGTGGTCTGGTCAAGGTCGCCGGCAGTGTCGACGGGCACCCGTTCACTGGTGCGTTCATGGCCCTTGGCGACGGCACCCACAAGCTCCCGGTGGCCTCTCCCATCCGCAGGGCCATCGGCAAGAACGACGGTGACGACGTCTCGGTCCACCTCACCGAGCGGCTCAGCTGACCCGGTCAACTACACGATGCCCGGTGAGGGATCCCGTAACGGAACAGGGTCGGCCGCTTGACCGATCGCGGGCGGTGACGGTCGATGTCCCACGGCGGTGTCGTTGCGCAAGCAGCCCTGGGAACGATGGGTTTCGCGCAGGCAGACCGTCGCAAGAACGTGAGCGATCTCGTTCCGCTGCTTGAGCCCATTGGCGCGCTGGTCGGTGCCCGGCTCACTGAGGCCATCCACCCAGCGGTGGGCGTTGTCGTGCCCGGGGCTGTCTACCTCAAGGGGGTCGAGATGACAACCGTCAACGCCGATGGTCGATGGGAGTGGGCCCGTACCGACCATCGTGGACCCTTGACCACGACCTGGCCATTTCGCCACCGATCCAGACCACCTGTAGCACAGCCTGCTGGACCGGTCGTCCTCCGAGCACGGCGCGTAGTATCAGCCGCATGACGGAGCCTCTCCAGGCGGCCGTGGATGTCCTCATGCAGAGGTACGTTGAGCGCAACCCCGTGAGTGCGCGACTCTCACACGCGGCGTCCCAGGTGATGTC
>JALYQN010000109.1 GCA_030855835.1 Actinomycetota bacterium
ACGCGGGTTCGATTCCCGCCAGCTCCACTCTGGCCACCCAGGAACGACGCTGACTGGGAATGTCAGCGTCGACCGAGACGGTCGTGCCCCGCGGTGGCCGCTCCGCCGGACCGGTGTGAGACTCGCGGCAGCGTCGACAGCGGCGGCTGGCACACACCCGACTGGAGGAACCATGACCCCCGACGACCCCTTGCGCGACGAGGACATGCAGACCACCGGCGGCGGAGGGTCCGGCTCAGCGGCAAGTCCGCAGGCCGACGCCGACGGGACCGACGCTGACGCGACCGACACCGTCGACGGCGGCGCCAGCGACGCCGACGGCACCGACGCCGACGCCAGCGACGCCGACGGAACCGACGCCGACGGCACCGACACCACTGACGGCGACGCGAGCGACGCTGACGCCACTGACCGCTGAGCGGTGGATGCACTCGCGCTGCTGAGCGGGGACGCCCAGACGTTCGTCGACAAGGTCTGGGCAACCAGGTTGCACGTGCACCGGGCCGACCCGGCGGGTCTGCAGGCCCTGCTCGGTGTGGACGACGTCGACCACCTGCTCACCAGTACCGCGCTGCGTACCCCGGCGCTGCGCCTGGCGCACGACGGGCAGGTCGTCCCAAGCAGCCGCTACACCCGGTCGGCGACCCTCGCGGGCGTCGCTCTGACCGGACTGGTCGACGCCCGCAAGGTGTTCGACCTTGTCGACGGCGGAGCCACCGTCGTTCTTCAAGGTCTGCACCGCTACTGGCCGCCCCTCACCGCGCTGGTGGGTGACCTCGAGATCGTGCTCGGCCATCCTGGCCAGGCCAACGCCTACCTCACCCCGCCGGGTTCGCAGGGCTTCGCGCTGCACCGCGACACCCATGACGTGTTCGTGCTGCAGACCCACGGTCGCAAGCTGTGGGAGATCCACGACGACGACGGCAGGCACGACGTGCTCCTCGAACCGGGCACGTGCATGTATCTGCCCACCGGCACGCCGCACGCGGCCCGTACCCAGGAGACGACCTCCCTGCACGTCACGGTGGGGATCCACCAGATCACCTGGCGGGATCTGGTGGCGCGGGTGACCGACCAGGCCCTTGCCCAGAACTCGCTCGACGAAGCGCTTCCGGCCGGCTACCTGGCCGACCCTGAGACGTTGGCCGATGGGCTCGCGCGGCGGCTCACGTCGGTGGCCGCAGCGGTCGGCACAGTCGATCCGGCCGTCGTCGCGCGCGAACAGGTGCGCGAGTTCTTCACCACCCGCCGCCCGGTTCAGCGGGGCGGCCTGCACGACCGGCTGGTTATTGCCGATATCGACGACCACACCCCGCTGATACGCCGTCCCGGCAGCGTCTGCGTCCCGGAGCCGGCCGGGACCCGGCTGCGCCTGTTGCTCGGGGACCGCGTGCTCGATGTCCCCGCAACCCTCGGCCCGGTGCTCGGTCACGTCCTCGAGCAGGACCAGTTCATCGCCGCTGACCTGGGCGGCTGGCTAGACCCGCAGAGCCGGCTGGTGCTGGTGCGCCGCCTCGTCCGCGAAGGACTTCTCCAGGTGCCGGCTTGACGGTCCCGTTTCGATGCTCGGTACGCAGCCTGGCCAGGGCCGAGCCCATGTACGGCACCGCGTCGACGGTGCGAGCGTTCGTACTCGTCGAGTGGTCCGGGCCATGGGGCAGCGATGCCCTGCGGGACGCCCGGCTGCCGGCGGCGGTGGCGGCGCACCTGCGGCGGGCGGGAGCGCGGGGGGTCAGACCGCTGCTGGTCCGCCGGCACGGTCGCAGCGATCCCGGCCGCAGCGATCCCGGCCGGATGGCTGTCTTCGCCGCGTACGCCGACCCGCACCGGCCCTGGCTGGAGAGCGCCGTGCTCGACGGTCCCGAACAGCTGTGCGACCTCGACCTGGGCGCCCTGGCCTCGGGCGCGTCCGTCGGGCTGGGCCTGACCGATGAGCCGGTGTTCCTCGCCTGTACGAACGGCCGGCACGACCGGTGCTGTGCCGAGCGAGGTCGACCGCTGGCAGCGGCGCTGGCCCGATCACACCCCGCCGAGTCGTGGGAGGTGTCGCACATCGGAGGCGACCGGTTCGCCGGCAACCTGCTGGTGCTGCCGGACGGCCTGTACTACGGACGACTGAGCCCAGGCGATGCAACCGCCCTGGTGGGCCGGCATCTGGCGGGCCACCTCGACCTCGCTCACCTGCGCGGTCGGAGCGGGTACGGATTCGCCGTGCAGGCTGCTGAGTGGTTCCTGCGCATGCAGCTCGGGGTCACCGGGCGGCACTCCGTCCGCCTGACCGCGCGTGCCGCACGTGGACAGCAGACCGAGGCCCTGTTCGTGGTCGAGGAGCAGGCGTGGCGGGTTGTCGTGGCGAGCAGACAGTCTCCGGCGCAGCTGCTGACGTGTGGGTCGGCGCGCACCGACGCCGCACGGCTGTTCGAGCTGGTGGACATCGAACCGGCCGCTGCCGCCGCACAGTAGCCTCCAGTTTCCATCCGCGCTCAGTGGCTCAGGAGACCTGCACCGACCGCTTCGACAGGCCAAGGAAGTAGCCGTCGATGACCTGCTTCGGCGGAGCGTCAGGTGTCTGTGCCGCGCCGAGCGTGATGAACAGCGGGGTGAAGTGCTCCACCGTCGGATGGGCGTACGGCATCCCCGGTGCCCGCTCGGCGAAGCGGGCCAGCTCGTCGACGTCGCCGCGGGTAAGCGCCTCGGCGGCCCACTGGTCGAAGTCGCTCGACCACGTCGGAGGCGCCGCGTCGGTGCGCCACTCCCGCAGGAACGGCAGGCCGTGTGTCATGAAGCCCGAACCGATGATCAGCACCCCGTGGTCACGCAGCGGACGCAGTCGTCGCCCCAGCTCGATCAGCCGTGTCGGGTCGTGCGTGGGCATCGACATCTGCAGCACCGGGATGTCGGCGCCGGGGTACATCACCCGCAGCGGCACCCAGGCACCGTGGTCGAGGCCCCGGTCGGCGTGCTCGTGCGCCGGCTCGTCGTCCGGCAGCACCGCCCGAACCAGGTGCGCCAGCGCCCCGGCGCCGGGCGTCTCGTACGTCATCTCGTAGTAACGCTGCGCGAATCCTCCGAAGTCGTAGACCAGCGGCGTCCGGGCCGCGCTGGCGGTGAGGCTCAGCGGTGCCTGCTCCCAGTGCGCCGAGACGATGAGAATCGCTCGTGGCCGGGGCAGCTGCGCGGCCCAGGCGGCCAGTTGCTGCCTCCATAGCTGGTCGTCCAGCAGCGGGGGAGCGCCGTGGCTGAGGTAGAGCGCGGGCATAGGCCCGGACGTCGGCTCGGACCCTGGAGTGGTTGAAGTCACAACCAAATTGTAGCGCACGGGGCGGGAGGGCGAGCATGGCGATTAGGGTTCCGGTGCCCCGTGCCGCACACTGGAACCAGGCCGCGTCGAGACGACGCAGCCAAGGTCGTCTGCCCCGCGCCCCCAGTGGCGAGGTCATCCGTGGCGGAGTGCCTGCTCCCTGACCGCCTCCGGGAAACTCTCGCGAGCGCCGGTCGGGTGCACGAGCACCCGCCCTGCGGTGAGCCAGCATCCGCGGCCACCTGCTCCAAGTGAAAGAGTCCTGGAAGGACCCTCGTGCCCCCTGTCTCCACTGACGCGCGCCCGGCGGCGTCGCGTCCCACCACTGCCGTAGACCGCTCCGGCGGTGGGTTCGCCGCGCTCGACGTACCGAATCGGCTGGTCGTCGAGCTGACCGCCCAAGGCATCACCGAACCGTTCCCGATCCAACGGGCCACGCTGCCCGACACCCTGGCCGGTCGCGACGTTCTCGGCCGCGGCCGTACCGGCTCAGGCAAGACCCTCGCCTTCGCCCTGCCGCTGGTCGCGCGCCTCACCGCGTCCGGCACCCGCCGGGTGGCTCGCCGTCCACGTGCGCTGGTGCTGGTGCCTACCCGGGAGCTCGCCAACCAGGTGCGCGCAACGCTGGAGCCGCTGGCCACCGCGGCCGGGCTGCGTACGGCTGTCGTGTTCGGCGGAGTGGGACAGCACCCGCAGGTCACTGCGCTGCACCGCGGCGTGGATGTGCTCATCGCCTGCCCCGGCCGGCTGGAGGACCTGATCGGCCAGCGCCACTGCGACCTCGGTGCGGTCGAGATCACCGTGCTGGACGAGGCCGACCACATGGCCGACCTGGGCTTCCTGCCTGCGGTCAAGCGGCTGCTGGACCGGACCCCGCGGGTCGGTCAGCGGCTGTTGTTCTCGGCGACGCTCGACAACGGCGTCGACGTCATCGTCCGGCGCTATCTCGACTCGCCGTTGACGCACTCCGTGGACGGCGTGCTCGCACCGCCGCCGGAGATGGCCCATCACGTGCTCGAGGTCAGCCGCGGCGACAAAGCCGCCGTCGTGCACGAGCTGGCATCTGGGGCCGGCCGGTCGCTGCTGTTCACCCGGACCAAGCACACCGCCAAGAAGCTCGCCCGACAGCTGTCCGCGAGCGGCGTCCCCGCCGTCGACCTGCACGGCAACCTGTCGCAGAAGGCTCGGGAGCGGAACCTCGCCTCGTTCTCCGCCGGTCGGGTGCGGGTGCTGGTCGCCACCGACATCGCCGCCCGCGGTGTCCACATCGACGAGGTCGAGCTGGTCGTGCATGTCGACCCGCCCACCGAGCACAAGGCGTACGTGCACCGCTCCGGTCGTACCGCACGCGCGGGGGCCGAGGGCGTCGTGGTCACCGTGTCGACGCCCGAGCAGCGGCGCGACGTCAACGCCCTGATGCGCAAGGCACGGATCGGCCCGGCGAGGGCTACGGTGCGTCCGGGCGGCACCGAGGTCCGCGCGCTCACGGGCGACCCGGCGCCGATCCGCCATGAGGCTCTGGTACCAACCGCCGCCACCCCGCCGCGCCGCTCCACCGCTCATCGCGGCAGTCGGCCTGGCAACCGGTCTCGCGCGCGCGATGGCGGGTCCCGCCGCGCCGCCTGACGATGCGCAGCCAGACACTGTCTGTCGCACCGGCGGCAGGGATGCCGTGCACGACCTCGGCACGACCTGCGCCGCCAGTTGCGGGAAGCTGGCGGCCCAAACCACGTATTTCGAACACTCGGTCGCCACCTTCCCGCAATTCGCGGGGATTGGGCGAAGCGGGCGGGCACCGCCGCGGCGGCTCGCCAACGCTCAGCCGGCGCGGCGGCTGCGCCGGCCGGATCGGGCCCGCAGGTAGTCGGCCACGACGTACTCGCCGAGCCGGCCCAGCTCCGGGGTGAACACCCGCCCGCCGGCCCGACGGGCGATCGCGTCGACGAAGCGCGCAAGTCCGGGGTCGTCGCCGAGCACGAACAGGTTGAGCGAGGCGCCGGTGCGGGTGATCGTGTCGACCTCGGAGACGGTGGCCCGCAGCGTCGCCGCTGTCGTCGGCCAGTGGAATGACGGCGTGCCGTCGGGGCCGAGATGGGCGGTCGGCTCACCGTCGGTGACGACGAGGACGACCGGCTCAGCCTCCGGGTGGCGGTGCAGGTGCCGCCCGGCGAGCATCAGGGCGTGCTGCAGGTTCGTGCCCTGCACCCATTCCGGCTCGACGCTGGCAAGCTGGAGCGGGCTCAGCCTGCGGGCCATCCGGTCGAAGCCGATGATCTGCAGCGCGTCGCCGCGGAACCTGGTCGCGACCAGGTGCGCCAGCGCCAGCGCGGTCTGCTTCATCGGCCCCCAGCGGTCCTCCTGCACCATCGAGAACGACAGGTCGACGCACAGCGCGACCGCCGCGCGGGTACGACGCTCGGTCTCGGCCACCGCGAAGTCGTCCACCGCCAGGTCCACTGCGGCGGGCGGCGACCAACGATGAGACGTTCCCGTAACCCGCGCGACGGGGATGCCGAATCGTTGCTCCGTCGCCGCGCGCAGGACGGCGTTGTGCAC
>JALYQN010000134.1 GCA_030855835.1 Actinomycetota bacterium
GGTGTCCGGTGGGCACGATGATCTTCGATCCGTCGCGGCCCGGGGTGCTCGGGTTCCGCCGCGTGAGCGTCGACCCGGCCCACCAGGGTCACGGCGTCGCCTCCGCGATGGTCGGTGTGGCTGAGGACGTGGCGACTCATCGGCGGCTCGACGGCTGCTGGTTGACCGCTCGCACCGAGCTGCCTGACACGGTGGCGTTCTGGCTGCGCCGGGGCTATCACGAGACCGATCAGTGCGGCTCGCGGCTGGAGCTGTCCAAGGCACTGCCGGCCGTGGTACCGGTGCCTACCGGGGAAGACACCAGGACGCTGGGCCGCCGTCTGGCAGGCCTGACCCGGGCCGGCGACCTGTTGGTGCTGAGTGGGGGTCTGGGCGCGGGGAAGACGACGCTGACGCAGGGGATCGGAGCCGGGCTGCGGGTACGCGGGGAGGTGACCTCACCGACGTTCGTGATCGCCCGGGTGCACCCGTCGACCGTGGGCGGTCCGGACCTGGTGCACGCTGACGCCTACCGGCTCGGCGGCGTGGCCGAGCTGGACGACCTTGACCTGGACGCGTCGCTGGCCGAGTCGGTCACCGTCGTCGAGTGGGGGGACGGGCTGTCCGAGCGGCTGGCCGAGGCCTGGCTGGAAGTGCGCCTTGCCCCGCTGCCCGGTGTGGCTCCCGACGGCGGCCGGCTGGTCACCGTGCGCCCGCACGGCCCCCGCTGGGCCACCGTCCGCCTCCGCTCCGCCCTGGGGGCACACCAGCCGGCCGTAGGCTGACCGGTCGTGCTCCTGCTCGCCCTCGACACCGCGACCCCTGCGGTCACGGCCGCTGTCCACGACGGCTCGGCGGTGCTGGCTTCGGCGAGCACCGTCGACGCCCGTAGGCACGGCGAGCTGCTGGCACCGCTCGTACGCCGGGTGCTCACCGCCGCCAGAGCCACACCGGCAGACCTCACCGACATCGCCGTCGGGGTCGGACCCGGTCCGTTCACCGGTCTGCGGGTCGGACTAGTCACCGCCCGGGTCATGGCGCTGGCCACCGGGGCCAGGCTGGTCGGCTGCTGCAGCCTCGATGTCATCGCCTGCTCGTACGCCCCGCGGCAGTCGGGGTTCGTGGTCGCGACCGACGCCCGTCGTCGGGAGGTGCACTGGGCGGCTTACGAAGAGTCCGGCCGAAGGGTGGACGGGCCTGCGGTTGACCGCCCGGCCGACCTCGCCGGGCGCCTCCAGCCGGGCGCGGACGTGGTCGGCCGGGGTGCCCTGCTGTATGCCGACCTGCTGCCCGCAGCGGATGGACCGCTCGACCCGGATGCGGCGGTGCTCGCCGAAGCTGTGGTCGGCGGCGCCGTCGAGCTGCTCGACCCTGAGCCGCTGTACCTGCGGCGCCCGGACGTTGCGTCTGCTCGACCACGTAAGCCGGCGTCCTGAGCAGAGGCGCCACAGCCGGACCGGCCTGAGGCCCTAGCGTGTCCGGGTGCGTGATCTGACCTACCCGGCTGTCGTCGTCGCGGCGAAGACCGCGTTCGCCGCGTTCGGTGTGAGCGTCGACGCCCGCGGTACCGAGCACGTGCCACGGCATGGGCCTGCGCTGCTGGCGCTGAACCACATCAGCTACGTCGACTTCGTGTTCGGCGGCCTGGCCACCGATCCCAGCGGCCGGCTGGTGCGCTTCATGTCAAAGCGAGAGCTGTTCACCCACCGGTTCGCCGGCCCGCTGATGCGGTCGCTGCACCACATCGAGGTCGACCGCGGCGCGGGGCTGGAGTCGTACGCCGAAGCGGTCCGGGTGCTGCAGACCGGCGAGGTGGTGGGCATCTTCCCCGAGGCGACGATCAGCCGGGCGATGGAGCTCAAGGTGTTCAAGACCGGCGCGACCCGGTTGGCCGCGGAGGCGGGGGTGGCACTGGTGCCCGCCGTGCTGTGGGGAACCCAGCGGATCATGACCAAGGACCACCCGCGCGACCTGTCACGGGGTCACCACGTCGCGATCACGGTGGGAGAGCCGCTGCGGCCCAGCGGCGCCGACCCGGTCGCCGAGACCAGAGAGCTGAAGACCCGGATGGGCGAGCTCCTGGACGACTCGATCCGCCGCTACCCGGTGTCCCCGCAGGGCCAGTGGTGGGCACCCGCATCGTACGGCGGGACCGCCCCGACACTGGAGGAGGCGGCCCGGCTGGACGCCGCCGAGCGCCGCGAGCGGGCGACTCGACGGGCCCGCGACAGACAATGAGACAGGCCCGTCGCCATGGCAGCGGGACCGTCTCCTCGCCGGTCCAGGGCCCGCTCGTCCTCGGGATCGAGACATCCTGTGACGAGACCGGTGTCGGGCTGGTCCGCGGTAACACCCTGCTCGCCGACGCGGTCGCCTC
>JALYQN010000156.1 GCA_030855835.1 Actinomycetota bacterium
GAAGAAAGCGTTGTAGAGGAACGCCTGCCCAATGAACAGTGCCAGGCACAGCACCGTGCGCTTGGGGTACATCGTGAACACGGTCTTCGCGATCAAGGGTAGGCCGATGGTCTTGCGCTGCCGGATCGTGATCGTCTCGCTCACCGGCGACAGCTCGCGGCCGAGGTCGTCCTGGACCTTCTGCTCGATCTCGCCGACGATCTGGTCGCCTTCCTCGTCCCGGCCGTGGATATAAAGCCAGCGAGGGCTCTCGGGGACGTACTTGCGGATGAAGAGCACGCCGACGGCAAGGATCGCACCGAGAGCGAAGGCAAGCCGCCAGCCGAACTCTGGGTTGACCTTGGTCGGGTCGAGCAGCGGGATGGTCAGCAGCGCACCCGCGCCGGCACCCACCCAGAACGACCCGTTGATGGCGATGTCCACCCGTCCGCGGTACTTCGCGGGGATCAGCTCGTCAATGGCCGAGTTGATCGCGGCGTACTCGCCACCGATACCGGCTCCGGTCAGGAAGCGGCACGCGAAGTACCACGTCGGGTTCATGGAGAACGCAGTGAGCACGGTGGCCACCGTGTAGACGACGAGCGTGATGATGAACAGCTTCTTGCGGCCGTACTTGTCGGTCAGCTGCCCGAAGAACAAGGCCCCGATGCAGGCTCCGGCGACGTAGATGGCGCCGGCGAGGCCGACGTCGAAGCTGGACAGGCCGAGTCCGGGCCCTCCGGCTCGAGCGCGGCCGACATCGACCCGACGATGGTCACTTCCAGTCCGTCCAGGATCCAGACCGTCCCCAGCCCTATCACCACCAGCCAGTGGAAGCGGGCCCAGGGCAGGCGGTCCATTCGAGCTGGGATGTCGGTGGTGATCCGACCGAGCTCCACATTGCTCACGGCGTAGGCCTCCTCATCAGTTTCGCGGGCATCCGACCGCGGAGCAGGTGCACCGCGACAATCGCCTGGTACCGGGGCCAAGTCAACCGCGCCCACCCCCGGCGTGCCTCGTCAGCCACGCCGACGCCATGCGCTACAACTGGCATCGTGGTGAAGAAGACGCTCATTCTCCTCGCCATCGCATTCGGCGTGTACTACCTGGTGACCGAGCCGGTCGGCGCCGCCGACGCGGTGAGCCAGACGGCGACAGCACTCGGCGACGGCTTCGATGCCGTGGTGCGGTTCTTCGCCCGTCTGTTCGACTGACCCGCCGCCCGTGTACTTGTTCTGGTGGCTGGTCTCGTTCATCCCGGAGCCGGACATCGACGAGCATGTGCGCGTCGAGGACGGCGAGGTGGTCCAGGACCGGGTGCCGCACCATCCGATCGTGTATGTGCTGCCGGCGCTGGAAGCGCTCGGTGGGGTCGCGCTCCTCGTGGCGTCGGTGTTCGTGGTCGGCGAGCTGTCCCTGCTGGTGCTGCTGCTCGGCCTGTTCATGGTCGGCCTGGCCGGCGCGATGGCGGTCACCGACCATATGGACCGCTTCGTGGTGACCAATCAACGGGTGTTCCGCGTGTCCGGCGTACTGACCCGTAAGCGGGCCACCATGCCGATCTCGCGCATCCTCGACATCACCGTGGACAAGCCGCTGATGGGTCGGCTGCTGGGCTTCGGCCACCTGGTGTTCGAGTCCGCGGCCCAGGAGCAGGGGCTGCGCGAGATCAGATACGTCGCCAGGCCGGACGAGCGGGACCGGACCATTCAAGGGGTGGTGCAGCGCTCCGGCCTACGCGGTCCCCGCCCACAGACCTGATCCGGTCGCACTATCCTGGCGCGGACCCAGGGAGCCAGCAGATGACGGAGACACGCTCGGACGCAGCCGCCGACGGCCGCAGGCGCTGGCAGCGCCGCTACGACGAGGCCCTGGCCGCGGGGCGAGTCCGAGACATCGACTTCACCACGCTGTCCGGCCTGGATGTCGAGCCGGTCTACGGCCCGGCCGACGAGGCGGCTTACCCGGACTTCAAGCGGATCGGCTGGCCGGGCCAGTTCCCCTTCACCCGGGGGCTGCACGCCACCGGCTACCGCGGCCGCGCCTGGAC
>JALYQN010000167.1 GCA_030855835.1 Actinomycetota bacterium
CGTGTCCACAGTGCTCGGGCACGCCGAGTCCTACGAGGCCGGGCGGCAGCGCTTCTCCGGCGACGTCAAGCTCGAGCGGACCGGGCCGTTCGGCTACACCGTTCGGGTGCTGCCCCGCCACGAGCTGCTGCTCACCCCCGCCGAACTGGGTTTGGTGGCGCTGCCCGAGGGGTTGCCCGACCATCCCTGAGGCGGAACCGCTCTTCCGACCGCCGCGCCGCTCGCCGAGCCGCTCTGGTCGGTGGGCTCAGCGTGCTCGCAGCAGCAGCAGGGTTCGGCCGGGCACCAGCAGCCCGTCGCTCCTGGGGTCAGCGTCTCCGCTGGTGTCGAGCAGCAGCTCCCACTCCCTGGCCGGCCCGGACTCGCCGGGAGCCGCCAGGAGGGCCGGATCTGCGCCCGCGTGCAGCCACGCCAGGAACGACGGGTCACCGTAGCCAAGCCCGGGCCGGAGCATGCCGAGCGTCGCCAGCCCCGGGTCGAACCAGTCTGCGTGCTCCATCGCCCGACCGGAGGGGTGGATCCAGACGGGGTCGCCGTTGAGCTGACGCAGCGTCGGGTGCCGTCGCCGCAGCTCCAGCAACCCCCTGGTCAGCCCGGTGAGGTGCTCCCAGTCAGGGTTGTCGGACCAGGACACCCACGACAGCGGGCCGTCCTGGCAGTAGGCGTTGTTGTTGCCAAGCTGTGTGCGGCCCCGCTCGTCCCCGGCGACCAGCATCGGCACGCCGGTCGACAGCAGCAGCGTGCCGAGCAGGTTCGCCGCCTGTCGCCGCCGCAGACCAAGAACGGCGGGATCGTCCGTCTCGCCCTCGACACCGCAGTTCCAGGACCGGTTGTTGCTGCTGCCGTCCCGGTTGTGTTCGCCGTTGGCCTCGTTGTGCCGGTGCTCGTAGGTCACCAGGTCGCGCAGCGTGAAGCCGTCGTGGGCGGTGAGGAAGTTCACCGAACGTGATGGCGCACCCCCGTCGACGGCGTACAAGTCGCTCGAACCCGACAGCCGGTAGGCCAGGTCGCGCACCCCATCGGAGCGGCCGCGCCAGAAGTCGCGGACGCCGTCGCGGAATCGGTCGTTCCACTCCCGCCACGGTGGCGGGAACCGCCCGACGAGGTAGCCCTCGCCGGTGACGTCCCACGGCTCGGCCACCAGCTTGATGGCACTGAGCACCGGGTCCTGCTCGATCTCGGCCAGCAACGGTGCCTGCAGGTCGACCCCGTGCTCCGTACGCAGCAGCGCCGGTGTCAGGTCGAACCGGAAGCCGTCGACGTGCATGACGTCCACCCAGTAGCGCAACGAGTCAAGCACGAGCAGCCTCGCCCCGGGGTTTCCAACCGCGACGGTGTTGCCGCAGCCGGTGACGTCCTCGTAGGCCCCGTCCGGGCCGTGCCGGTAGTAACCGCCGTCGTCCAGCCCGCGCATGAACACAACCGGCCCACCGGCACCCGACTCGCCGGTGTGGTTGTAGACCACGTCGAGCAGCACCTCGATCCCGGCGGCGTGCAGCACCTTGACCAGCTGCTTGAACTCGGCGACCTGCCCGCCCCGGTCCCCGGCCGACGAGTACGCACCGTGCGGCGCGAAGTAGCCCACCGAGTTGTAGCCCCAGTAGTTGACCAGACCCCGCTTGGCCACGGCGAGCTCGGTGACGAAGTGGTGCACCGGCATCAGCTCGACAGCGGTGACGCCGAGGCTCACCAGCCTGTCGACCACCGCCGGGTGCGCCAACCCGGCGTACGTCCCGCGCAGCCGCTCCGGCACGTCGGGGTGGCACATCGTGAGTCCGCGTACATGCGCCTCATAGATCACCGTGTCGGTCCACGCGGTGCGCGGCGGCGCGTCGTCCCCCCAGTCGAAGAAGTCGTCCACTACCACCGACCGCGGCACGTACGCGGCGGAGTCCAACGCCCAGCTGGGGTCGTCCGGCGGCACGTCCCGGACCGGGCCGGACGGGTCGAGCACGCCGGTGATCGCCCGGGAGTACGGGTCGAGCAACAGCCGGTTCGGGTTGAAGCGGTACCCGGCGGCCGGGTCGTACGCTCCGTGCGCGCGGAACCCGTAGCGCAGCCCGGCTTCGACGCCGGGCACCTCGCCCTGCCACCGGCCGTCAGCCCCCGGGTCCAGCGGGAAGCGCGTCTCCGCCCCCTGGTCGGAGAACAGGCACACCTCGGCGGAGGTGGCGTCCGGAGCCCGGACCGCGAATCGGGTCACGGGGCGCCATTGTGCCTGGACTAGTCTCGCCGGATGCTCGCGCAACTGGAGGTCGCCGACGGCGTCGGCACGATCCGGCTGGACCGGCCGAAGATGAACGCGCTGGACGCGGCGATGCAGGAGCAGATCCGTGCCGCCGCCGAGGAGGCCACTGAGCGGCATGACGTGCGTGCGGTCGTGCTTTGGGGCGGTGAGCGGGTGTTTGCCGCGGGTGCCGACATCAAGGAGATGCAGGCCCTGTCCTACACCGACATGGTCGCCCGTTCGAGCAAGCTGCAGGCCTCGTTCACGGCCGTGGCGAGGATCCCCAAGCCGGTGGTGGCCGCCATCACCGGCTACGCGCTCGGCGGTGGGTTGGAGCTGACGCTGTGCGCCGACGTGCGGGTGTGCGCCGACGACGCCAGACTCGGCCAGCCGGAGATCCTGCTGGGGATCATTCCCGGCGCGGGCGGCACCCAGCGGCTGCCTCGGCTGGTGGGTCCGAGCCGGGCCAAGGACATCATCTTCACCGGCCGGTTCGTCGAGGCCGGCGAGGCGCTGTCCATCGGCCTGGTCGACCGGGTGGTGCCGGCCGCAGAGGTCTATGACACCGCGCATGCGTGGGCCGCACAGTTCAGCGCCGGTCCGGCGTACGCGCTGCGCGCGGCCAAAGCGTCGATCGACCACGGTCTGGAGGTCTCGTTGGACACCGGCCTGGAGATCGAGCGGCAACAGTTCGCCGCCCTGTTCGCCACCGAGGACCGGATGACGGGCATGACCTCTTTCGTGCGGGAGGGCCCCGGCAAGGCCCGATTCGGGGGCCGTTAGGTGAGACCGACATGAGGATCGTCGTGTGCGTCAAGCACGTCCCGGACGCGACCGGCAAGCGTACGTTCGACCCCGCCGACAACACGGTGGACCGGGCCGGGGTGGACGGGCTGCTCTCGGAGCTCGACGAGTACCCGATCGAGGAGGCACTGCGGATCGCCGGCGACGACGGTGAGGTGGTGGTGCTCACGGTCGGTCCCGACCAGGCGCTGGACGCCGCCCGGAAGGCGCTGCAGATGGGCGCCCATGCCGCGGTGCACGTCTGCGATGACGCCCTGGCCGGTTCGGACGCACCCGCCACGTCTCTGGTGCTCGCAAAGGCGGTGGAGAAGGTCGGCGACAGCGGGGGAGGAGCGGTCGACCTGGTGCTGTGCGGGATGGCGTCGACCGACGGGGCCATGGGGGTGGTCCCGGCGATGTTGGCCGAGCGGCTCGGCGTCCCCATGCTCACGTTCGCCGCGGAGGTGAGTGTGGACGGTGACCTGGTCACCGTGCGCCGCGACGGTGATGTGGCGATCGAGACCGTCGAGGCGAGGCTCCCGCTGGTGGTCAGCGTCACCGACCAGATCAATGAGCCGCGCTACCCGTCGTTCAAGGGGATCATGGCGGCCAAGAAGAAGCCGGTCGAGACCTGGTCGCTGGCCGATCTCGGCGTGGACCCGAACCTGGTGGGCCTGGCCGCCGCCTGGTGCCAGGTCGAGTCCTTCACCGCTCGGCCGCCGCGCAGCCAGGGCACCGTGGTGATCGACGAGGGGGACGGCGGCACCAAGCTGGCCGACTACCTCGCGGCGCAGAAGTTCATCTGAGACGGCAAGGATCGCGGGACGTGGAGGCGCACTGGTGAACGAGATTCTCGTGCTCGTCGACCACGTGGACGGGTCGGTGCGCAAGACCACCACCGAGCTGCTGACCCTCGCCCGCACGCTGGGGGCCCCGTCAGCAGTGTTCATCGGCACCGGCATCGGATCCGCGCGGGACACGTTGACGTCGTACGGCGCGGAGAAAATCTATGTGCTCAGCGGTGCCGACCTCACCGAGTACCTCGTCGCGCCGAAGACCGAGGCGCTGGCGCAGCTGGTCGAGCGGACGTCGCCCGCCGCGGTGCTGGTGCCGTCGACCCCGGAGGCCCGCGAGGTCGCCGCCCGCCTTGCTGTGAAGACCGGATCGGGTCTGATCACCGACGCAGTTGATGTGCAGCCGGGTGCGCCCGGTGGCAGCCCGCTGACGACGCAGTCGGTGTTCGCCGGCGGCTACAGCGTGAAGGCAACTGTGACCGTGGGCACGCCGATCGTCGTGGTGAAACCGAACGCGGTCACGCCTGAGCAGGCGGCCGGAGCCGGGGTCGAGCAGAGCGTCGAGGTGGCGGTTTCCGACGCGGCCAGGACCGCGCGCATCGTCAAGCGCGAACCGCGCACAAGGTCAGCGCGACCAGAGCTCACC
>JALYQN010000238.1 GCA_030855835.1 Actinomycetota bacterium
GGGCGGTGGCCAGGTAGAGGGTGAGCACGACGGGCCGGCTGACGACGTGTCCGTACCTGAGGCGCTGGACTTCTCCGCCGTTCAGGTCTCCGGCGCCGCCTTCGACGCCCGGGGGCTGGCCGGGACCGACACCGTGTTCTGGTTCTGGGCACCCTGGTGTGCTGAGTGTGCGGCGGCGGCGCCTGACGTCGAGGCCGCTGCGGCCGCCACCCCGGACGTCAGGTTCGTCGGCGTCGCCGGGCTGAGCTCGGACGTCGACGCCATGGAGACGTTCGTGGACGACCACGGGCTCACCTTCACTCAGCTCGCCGACAGCGACGGCAGCGTCTTCACCCGGTTCGGGGTCGCTCAACAGGACACGTACGTCCTGGTGAGCGCGGACGGGGACGTCGAGACCGTGCCCGCGTACGGCGACTCCGTCGACCTCGACGCGCTCATGGCCGACACGTTCGCCTGAGCCGTGTTCGACGGGCTGTACGCGCTGGCGCTCACCGCCGGACTCGTCGCCGCGCTGAACCCCTGCGGTTTCGCACTGCTTCCGGCGTACCTGTCGCTGCTGGTCGCTGCCGACGCCGGCGGCTCGCGCGGCTTTGCGGTTGCCCGCGCGCTGCGGTTGACGGCGGCGATGACCACCGGGTTCGTCGCCGTCTTCGGCCTGTTCGGGGCCGTCGTGGTGCCGCTGACGCTGTCGGTCGAGCGCTACCTGCCGTGGGCCACCGTGGTGATCGGGGTCGCGCTCGTCGGACTGGGCGGCTGGCTGCTGGCCGGGCGCGAGCTGACAGTCCGCGGCCTGGCGAGGGCCGGGTCCGCTCCCACCACGACGACCCGGTCGATGGTGGTGTACGGCGTTGCGTACGCCGTCGCATCGCTGTCGTGCACCATCGGCCCGCTGCTGGCCATCCTCACCACCACCACCCGCTCCGGCGGCATCACCGAAGGCGTGTCGGTGCTCGTGACGTACGGGCTCGGCATGGGCCTGGTCGTCGCTGTCTTGTCGGTCGCTGTGGCGCTGGCCCAGCAGGGCGTGGTGTCACGGGCGCGCCGGCTGCTGCCGTACGTGAACCGGGCCAGCGGCGCCCTGCTCGTCATCGCCGGGGCGTATGTCGCCTATTACGGCTGGTACGAGCTGCGGGTCTTCAGCGGCGGCGACACCGACGACCCGGTCGTGTCCGCGGCCCTGCGGGTGCAGGGCGAGCTCGCCCGGGTGGCGAGCAACACCGGTGCCCTGACACTGCTTGTCGTGCTGGTCTGCCTGGTCGGGCTGGGCCTCGCGCTGGGTTCGCTGCGCAACCGGCAGCAGTCGGCGCGCTGAGCCGTCGGCTTCTCGTCGGGCTACTCCGCGCCGATGGCCCTGAGGACGTCGAGCCGGGATGCCCTGCGTGCTGGCAGCAACGCGGCCAGCACACCCACGACGGCGGCGACCACCACGAACAGCACCAGCTGCGCCCACGGGATCGACAGCACGTCGAGGCCCTGGTCGGCGATGGCGCGCTGCAGTACCACCCCGAACACCACCCCCATGACGATGCCGAGGACCGCACCGAGAAGGGCGATGGCCACCGACTCCAGCCGGATCATCCGGCGCAGCTGGCGGCGCTGCATGCCGATCGCGCGCAGCAGCCCCACCTCCCGGGTGCGCTCGATGATCGACAGCGCCAGCGTGTTCACGATGCCGAGCACTGCGATGATGATGGCGAGGCCGAGCAGCGCGTAGACGATGTAGAGGAACTGGTTGATCTGCAGTTTCTGCTCCTCGGCGAACTCGGCCGGGTCCTTGAGCGTGACCGTCGGCAGGTCGTCGGTCAGGCCCTCGATGTCGGCCCGGATGGCGTCGCGGTCGGCACCGTCGGCGAGGCTGATGTAGACCAGCGAGTCGGCCGGCTTGATCCCGGCCGCTTGCAGCGCATCGGTGGTGATCAGCCAGTCGGCCGGGATCGCCCCGCTGGGCGGGTAGGTGCCAACAAGCGTGAACGACTGAGTGCCCACCGGGAAGTCCATCTCGACCCGATCGTCCACTGACAGCCCCTTGCCCTCGGCCTGCGCGGTCGTGGCCAGCACCGCATCGTCGGGGAGGGCGCCGAGCCCGCCCGCCGACGGGATGTTCAGCGCCTGCGCCAGCTGCTCGGGATCGGCGGCCCCGACGAATGCCTGGGAGCCGTCGATGTCGGGGAACGCCTGCCGGAACTGCGCGACCGACTCGACGCCCTCGATCGTGCGGGCCTCCTCGGCGATCGCCGTCGAGAACGGCGTCTGGATGACGTTGGAGATCACCAGCTGCGCAGTCAGCGTCTTGTCGATCGCCTCGTCGGTGCTGGCCGACGCGGACGCGCCGAGAATGGACATCAGCCCCACCAGGGTGAGCCCGATCATCAGCGCGCTGGCGGTGGCCGCGGTACGCCGCGGGTTGCGCCGGGCGTTCTCGGTCGCGAGAACCCCGACCGCGCCGAACACCCGCCGGTAGCCGACCCCCAGGCCGGCCACCACCGGCCGACCCAGCACCGGGGCGACCAGTGCCACCCCCAACAGGATCGCCAGCATGCCGAGGCCGATGAACGTGAGCCCGATGCCGCCCGAGCCGGCGAAGCCACCCACCATCGCCGCCACTCCCGCCAGACCGAGCAGCACGCCGACCAGCAGCCGGCGGCGCAGCGACGACTCGGGCAACGCCACGTCGTCGCGCATCGCAGCGACCGGAGCGATCCGAGCGGCCCGCCGGGCGGGCAGGTAGGCCGCGACGAGCGTCACGACGACGCCGACCGCGTACGAGACCGCGATCGTGCGCGGCTCGAGGGTGAGCGACGCCCCGCCGAGGTCGAGCCCGAACGTCGCGAACAGCACCCGCAGGCCCAGGGCCAGCAGGTACCCGACGCCGAGACCGAGAGTGGAGGCGATCAGAGCCACCACGAGGGCCTCGGCGAGCACCGCCCGGTTGACCTGGCGTCGAGAGGCGCCGAGTGCTCGCAGCAGGGCCAGCTCGCGGCTGCGCTGGGCGACCAGGATCGAGAACGTGTTGACGATGAGGAACGTCCCGACCACGACCGCGACCGCCGCGAAGACGAGCAGGAAGGTGTTGATGAAGCCGAGGACCTCGCCGACCGCGTCCTCGTTCTCGGCGGCGAAGTCGTCGCCGGTACGGGCCTCGACGCCCGCCGGGAGCACCTCCTGAGCAGCGGCGGCCAACTCCTCCTGCGACACGCCCTCGGCCGCGTTCAGGGAGATGCCGGTGTAGACGTCTCGACCGTTGAAGAACAGGTCCTGGATCGCCTGGTCCTCGAAGATGGTCAGGGTCGCGCCGACCAGCCCCCCCTCCGAGCCGAACGCGATGGTGCCGCTCAGCGTCGCCGTCATGACCGGCTCGGCGCCCGGCGTCACGAGCTCCACCTGGTCGCCGACCTCGTAGCCGGCCTCCTCGACGGTGCCCTCGTCGATGGCGACCTCGGAGGCCTCGTCGGGTAGCTCCCCCGCGACCAGGGTGGTGATCGGTTCACCGGTGATCGCCTGGGTTTCCGTGTAGTTGAACGCCAGCCCCGGCGGCCCGTTGCCGCCGACCAGCTCACCGTCGGCGCCGATGACGAAGACGCCCAGCACCTGGTCGTACCCGTTGGCCGCGGCCACCTCGGGAAGGGCGGCCAGGTCGGCCTCGACCGACTCTGGGATCGTGCGCGCGTCCTCACCTGCGCTGGTGAAGTCTCCGCCGCCCTGGGGCAGCACCTCGGTGTCGGCAGTGGTGCCCTTGATGATGCCGCTGAAGGCTCCACCCAGCGCGTCGGTGAAGATGAACGAGCCGGCGACAAAGGCGACGCCGAGCACGATCGCGAAGCCGCTGAGCGCCAGCCGCAGCTTGCGCGCCAGCAGGTTGCGCAGGCTGAACCGGAGCATCGCTCAGCGCTCCGCGGCCGTGCCGGCGACCTCGCGCGCGCTCAGCTCCTTCATCTTCTCCAGCACCGCATCCGAGGTCGGCCGGCGCATCTCGTCCACCGCTCGGCCGTCGGCAAGGAAGACCACCCGGTCGGTGTAAGCGGCGGCGATCGGGTCGTGGGTGACCATGACGACCGTCTGGTCGAACTCGTCGACGGTA
>JALYQN010000260.1 GCA_030855835.1 Actinomycetota bacterium
GACGGGAGCAGCGCGGTCACCATGCTGGCGTAGCCGGCGACCGACGGGTGGAATCGATCCGGCCCGAACAGCTCGCCGGGAGCCAGCGCGAAGCTGGGGCCGAGCAGCGAGCCGAGCGACACCGAACGGGCACCGGCCTCGACGGCGGCAATCGTCTGAGCCGCGGCCAGCCGGCGGCTCCACCGTCGGGCCAGCTCCCGCAGCGGCTGGGCCACCGGGCCGATCGTGCCCATGTCCGGGCAGGTGCCGACGACCACCTCGACGTCGGCGTCCCGTAGCCGCCGCACCGCCGCCTCCAGCAGCCGCACCGACTCCGTCGGTCGCACCGTGTGGGTGACGTCGTTGACCCCCACCACCAGGACGGCAACGTCCGGGCGGTGCTCGAGGCCCTTGTCGAGCTGACCTTGCAGGTCGGCCGACTGGCCGCCCACCCGGGCCGCGCTGAAAACCCGCACCGGGCGGCCGGCGATGTGCGACAAGCCGCTGGCCAGCATCGCGGGCGGGGTGTCCAACGGCTCCTGCATCCCGTAGCCGGCAGCCGCGGAGTCGCCGAGGACCAGCAAGGACAGTGGTTCGCCGGGCAGGTCCGGGCCGTACGTGCCGTCCGCCACCGGCGGTGCTTCGGTGGCGTTCCCGATCTGCCGGCGGGCCCAGGCGGCCTGGGACTTCATCACCGCGTACAACGAGCCGCCGAGCAGGCCGAGCCCACCGCCGCCGTACGCCGCGGCGGTCGCGAGGCGACGGGCGGCGCGGGCACGGGTCACCGGGGCAGACTAGGCCGCACGCCTACGCTGGCGACGTGAAGTACGCCGAGTCCGTCCTCGACCTGATCGGCAACACCCCGCTGGTGCGGCTGTCCCAAGTCGCACCGGGTGGCGACGCGGAGGGGGGCCGGGGCAGCGTGCCCGGTGGCCCGGTCCTGCTGGCCAAGGTGGAGTACTTCAACCCCGGCGGATCGGTCAAGGACCGCATTGCCGTGCGCATGGTCGACGCGGCCGAGGCCGACGGCTCGCTACAACCGGCGGGCATCATCGTCGAGCCGACCTCGGGCAACACCGGGGTGGGGCTGGCGCTGGTGGCTCAGCAGCGCGGCTACCGCTGCCTGTTCGTGTGCCCGGACAAGGTGAGCGTGGACAAGCGCAACGTGCTCGAGGCCTACGGCGCGGAGGTGGTGGTGTGCCCCACAGCCGTCGAGCCTGAGCACCCCGACTCGTACTACTCCGTGTCGGACCGGCTGACCAGGGAGATCGACGGGGCGTGGAAGCCCAACCAGTACGCCAACGAGCACAACCCGCGCAGCCACTACGAGACCACCGGGCCGGAGGTGTGGGAGCAGACCGGGGGCCGGGTGACTCACTTCGTGGCCGGTATAGGCACCGGCGGCACGGTCAGCGGGGCGGGCCGCTACCTGCATGAGGTGAGCAACGGCCGGGTGCAGGTCATCGGCGCCGATCCGGTGGGGTCGGTCTACTCGGGTGGCAGCGGCCGGCCATACCTCGTCGAGGGGGTCGGCGAGGACTTCTGGCCGGCGACGTACGACCGGGATGTCTGTGACCGCATCATCGCGGTGTCAGACGGCGAGTCATTCGCCATGACCCGGCGGCTGGCGCGGGAGGAGGGGCTGCTGGTGGGCGGCTCCTGCGGGATGGCGACGGTGGCGGCCGTCGGGCTGGCCGCCGAGCTGGTCGGCACCCCCGGCGGCGACGACGCCGTGATCGTGGTGCTGCTCCCCGACGGCGGGCGGGGCTACCTGACCAAGGTGTTCGACGACTCCTGGCTGGCGCGCTTCGGCTTCGCACCCGGCGAGTCCGGTCTGAGCGCTGGCGACGTGCTGCGAGCCAAGTCGGGGGGCATCCCGGCGCTCGTGCACACCCACCCCAGCGAGACCATCGCCGAGGCGGTGAGCATCCTGCGCGAGTACGGGGTGTCGCAGATGCCGGTCGTACGCGCCGAGCCGCCGGTGATGGCCGCCGAGGTCACCGGCGCGGTCAGCGAGCGGGACCTGCTGGACGCCCTGTTCACCGGGAAGGCGACGCTGACGGACCGGGTCGAGCAGCACATGGGCGCACCGCTGCCGACGATCGGCGCCGGCCAGCCGGTGGCCGAAGCGGTGACGGCGCTGGAGGGTGCCGACGCGCTGCTGGTGCAAGACGACGGCCGGCCCGTCGGCGTGCTCACCCGCCACGACCTGCTCGGCCACCTCGCTGGCTGACCGCCCGCATCTCGCGGCGGCGGGGACGCCCGCTACAGCGCGCCGTACGGCGCCCGCTCGTCGTCGTGGTACCTCCCGACCGACTCGTACCACGATCGGTCAGTCGGCGCGGACGCCGGTCCCGATCGGGCAGGTGACCCCGGTCGCGTGCACCGGGCAGTAGCCGTACGGGTTCTTGGCGAGGTACTGCTGGTGGTAGGCCTCGGCGTACCAGTAGTGCTCCAGCGGGGTGATGACTGTGGTGATCTCGCCGTACCGCTCAGCCGACAGCGCCTGCTGGTAGGTAGCGCGGGAGGCTTCGGCCTGCTGCCGCTGGGCGGCCGTGACGGTGTAGACCACCGAGCGGTACTGCGTCCCTGAGTCGTTGCCCTGGCGCATGCCCTGCGTGGGGTCGTGGCTCTCCCAGAACACCTTGAGCAGCTGGTCGTAGCTCACCATGGCCGGGTCGAACACCACCCGGACGACCTCGGCGTGTCCGGTACGTCCGCTGCAGACCTCCTCGTACGTGGGGTTGGGGGTGAGCCCACCGGCGTAGCCGACGGACGTGGACCACACGCCGGGCAGCTGCCAGAACGTCTTCTCCTCACCCCAGAAGCAGCCGAGGCCGAAC
Source organism: Actinomycetota bacterium (assembly GCA_030855835.1). Lineage (GTDB taxonomy): Bacteria > Actinomycetota > Actinomycetes > Propionibacteriales > Nocardioidaceae > JACCVL01. Next base: position 2,823 of record JALYQN010000260.1, read on the forward strand.
ACCGCCTCTTCGTAACCGGCGGGAGCGTCGGTCTCGATCGGTGTGCCGAGCACGGCGTGCCGGTCACCGACGTCGAACGGTCGCCGGTCACGGCCGGGCAGGGCGTTCTCGGCGGTGGGCAGCTCGGACTTGGCGCGGCTGAACAGCACGGATGGCCTCCTGTGGTCGTCGTGTCGGGTACAACACCCCTGTCGGCCGCCCCCTTCCCGCGATCCGCAGCTGTCGGGGACGCAGACCGAGACCACGTGCCCGGATCGCGTGATCACTTGCCGCGGATCGTGGGTGGATAAGGTCCGGGTATGCCTCCCGGGTTCGAGACGCTGGCCATCCGCGCCGGGCAGGGGGCCGACCCGCGTACCGGTTCCGTGGTGCCGGCGATCTATGCCACCAGCACGTACAAGCAGGACGGGGTCGGCGGCCTGCGCGAGGGTTACGAGTACTCCCGTACGGCCAACCCCACCCGCACCGCGCTCGAGCAGTGCCTGGCCGCCCTGGAGGTGGGCAGCCACGGGTTCGCCTTCGCCAGCGGGTTGGCCGCCCAGGACACCCTGCTGCGCACCGTGTGCCGCCCGGGCGACCACGTCGTCATCCCCGATGACGCGTACGGCGGCACCTTCCGGCAGTTCGCCCGCGTCTACCAGCCCTGGGGACTCGCGTACGACACCGCGCCGATCGCCGACGTCGACGCCGTGCGGGCCGCTGTCCGCCCCGGCCAGACGGCGCTGTTGTGGGTCGAGTCGCCGACCAACCCGCTGCTCGGCATCGCCGACCTCGCCGCCCTGGCCGAGGTGGCGCACGCCGCCGACGCAGTACTGGTGGTGGACAACACCTTCGCCTCGCCCTACCTGCAGCAGCCGCTGACGCTTGGGGCCGACGTGGTCATGCACTCCACCACCAAGTACGCCGGCGGGCACTCCGACGTCGTCGGCGGTGCTCTGGTCGTCCGGGACCAGGCCCTCGCCGACCGGCTCGCCGTCATGCACAACGCGATCGGCGCCGTGGCGGGACCCTTCGACGCCTGGCTGGTGCTGCGCGGGCTGCGCACGCTGGCAGTGCGGATGGAACGCCACAGCGACAACGCCGAGCAGATCGCGCAGTTCCTCGCCACCCGGCCCGAGGTCACGTCGGTGCTGTACCCCGGGCTGCCTGGACACCCCGGCCATGAGCTCGCCGCCAAGCAGATGCGCCGCTTCGGCGGCATGGTGAGCTTCCGGGTCGCCGGGGGTGAGCAGGCCGCGCTGGGCGTGGTGGAGCGCTGCCGCGTCTTCACCCTCGCCGAGTCCCTCGGTGGCGTCGAGTCGCTGGTCGAGCACCCTGCCCGGATGACCCACGCGTCCGCCGCCGGCTCGCCGCTCGAGGTGCCGGGGGACCTGGTGCGGCTGAGCGTTGGCATCGAGTCGGTCGAGGACCTGGTCGACGACCTGGCCCAGGCACTCGACGCGGCAGCCGGCTGAGGGCGGGCCGGGTCGCGTGGACCTGGTCGTCTGCGCCGACATCGGCTCGACGTTCACCAAGACGCTGCTGGTGAGCCTCGAC
>JALYQN010000264.1 GCA_030855835.1 Actinomycetota bacterium
TGCCTGCGACCCGGAGCCGGCCGCGCGGCCCAGCTCGCCGGAGGTCATCCGGTACACCCCGACGCTTTCCGACGCCGACCTGGTGGGCCAGGTCGCGCGCACCGAGCCAGCGCCGGCGGACGACTCGGCCGCGCTGACGTCGGCCCTGGTCGTGGTGGGCGCCGGGCGCGGGGTAGGCAGCGCGGACGGGTTCGACGGGGTGGTCGAGCTCACTGAGCGGCTGGGCGGGGCGTTGGGGGTGTCGCGCGTGGTGACCAGTCTCGGGTGGCGGCCGCACCACGAGCAGGTGGGCCAGACCGGCAGCCGCATCGCCCCCGATCTGTACGTCGCCTGCGGGATCAGCGGTGCGATACAGCACTGGGCCGGTTGTCAGAGCGCCAAGACGATCCTCGCGATCAACACCGACCCGGACGCGCCGATGGTCACCCGCGCGCACTATGCCGTGCTCGGCGACCTGCATGAGATCGTCCCCGCGATCAACGAGGAGCTCGCCCGCCGCGCCGGCTGAGGCCCCGGCTGAGAGTGACGTTTCTGTTGGCGACACACCGAGATTCACCGCAGAAACGTCACCCTCAGCGGATGGTGCGTGGGTCGGTGGCGAGCAGGTCGTACCAGGCGCCGTCCTCGAGAACCCGGTCGACGGGGCTGGCGCCGACGATCCCGTCCAGCCGGAAGTGGCCGACCTGAGTGAAGCCTGCCCGCTCCGCGACCTGCCGGCTGGCCGTGTTGGTCCACGATGAGCCAAGCTGCACCCGGTGCCGGCCAAGGCCGCCCTCGGACAGCGGTTGGTACGCGTGCCCCAGCGCCATCTGCACCGCCGCGCTCATCACGCCACGGCCGCGCGCGTCCGGGTGTGCCCAGAATCCCATCTCGGCACCTCCGGGGCACATCGGGTCGTCGAGGCGGAACAGGGCGACGTCGGCGAGCAGGAGGTCGGTGTCTCGATCGGCGACTGCCCAGACCACTGCTTTGCCCAGCGATGCGTCAAGCGCGCGTCTGCGCACGAAGGTCCGTGCGTCATCGACGGTGTAGGGGTCGGGCAGCGTCGGCAACCAGTGCCGCGTACGCGGGTCGCTGCACGCCTCGACGATCCGCGGGACGTCGTCGTCAAGGTAGGGGCGCAGCCGGACCCGCTGGCCCTCGAGCACTGGCACGTCCCACCAGGTCGTACGTGGGTGGCCGTCGTCGGTGGGCCGCAGCGTCGCCAGCCACACGTCGCACAGCTCACCGCGCTGCGGCGCGAACGACGGAACCTCGCCGTGAAAGCCGAAACCGGTGGCCCACGCGACCCGCCATGACGCGAGGTTGCCTACGTGTGACTCCCAGTGCATCACCGGCATCCCGACCACGTCGAAGGCCCACCGCGTCGCCAGCCGCACTGCGCGCGCCATCACCCCTCGCCCCCGCGCCCACGGATGCAAACCGAATCCGATGTTGGGTCGGCCGGCAGTACGGATGTCGACGTTGCCGGCGAAGCGCGCAGTGCCGTCGTCGTCGAGCGCGTCGATCGCCCAGCCGTAGCTGGTCTGGTCGCGCCAGCCGGCGGCAACGATGTCGGTGATGAAGCGTTCGGCATCCGCGGGTCCGTACGGAACCGGCACGGTCGTCCAGCGGGCGAAGTCCGGGTCCCGACACATCTGCGTCGCCGCGTCGACGTCATCGAGCCGGTGGCCACGCAGTCTCACCACTTCGTCGGTGAGCACCGGGACAGGGACCTCGCCGCCAGCAGTGGCCATGCGGCATCCTCGCTGGCCCGTGTGGACGCGAGCAACGCCATTTGCCGCGGATGCCTGGACCGCAGACGCCTGGACCGCAGACGCCTGGACCACTGCCGGGGATCGTCAGAGGCGGGCGGCACCAGGGCCGGGCTCGACCGCGAACACCTTCGGCTCGTCCCAGCCGTGCTCGGCGAACGCCCGCCGGCAGCCGCCGGCGACCGTGTCGGCGTCACCGGCCGCCACCAGCGCGATCACGGAACCGCCGAAGCCGCCGCCGGTCATCCGGGCTCCCACCGCCCCGGCAGCCACCGAGGCGCCGACCGCCACGTCCAGCTCGTCACAGCTGATCTCGAAGTCGTCGCGCATCGACGCGTGCGACGCGGCGAAGGAGGTTCCGACAGCGGCCCAGTCGCCGGCGCCGAGCAGCTGTACGCAGTCCAGCACCCGGGCGTCCTCAGTCACCACGTGCCGGGCCCGCCGGCGGAGCACCTCGTCGTCCAGGCGGTCGAGGTCCACGGTGGTGACGTCGCGTAGCGCGGGTACCCCGAGTAGCTCGGCGGCCCGCTCGCACTCACCCCGGCGCTCCGCGTACCCACCGCCGTCGGCCAGCGCGTGGGTGGCGCCGGTGTCGATAACCAGCAGCGCGTACCCGTCCTCGACGAAGCGGGCCGGATGGTGCTCCACCGTCAGGTTGCGAGTGTCGATGAGCAACGCGTGGCCCGCCCGCCCGTGCACCGAGGCGAGCTGGTCCATCACGCCGGTCGGCGCCCGTACGTAGTCGTTCTCGGCTCGCCGAGCGATGTCAGCGATGCCCGCGGCGTCGAGGCCCGCCCCGGCCAGCTCGTCAAGAGCCAGCGCGGTCGCGCACGCCAGCGCCGCCGACGACGACAGCCCCGCTCCCATCGGCACGTCGCTGTCGACCCACAGGTCGACACCCGGTATGCGGTGCCCGTCCACGCCGAGCGCCCAGACCACGCCGGCGACATAGCCCGCCCACCCCGACACGTCGCCCGGCACCGTCGACGCAGTGGTCTCGACGCTGTCGTCCTGCTGGGTAGAGTGGACGCGGACCCGGTCGTCGTCGCGGCGGCACAGCGCCACCTTCGTGCGGTGCCGAATCGCGAACGGCAGCACCCAGCCGTCGTTGTAGTCGGTGTGCTCCCCCATGAGGTTCACCCGGCCCGGAGCGGCCCAGCCCCAGTCCGGGCGGGCGGGAGTTCCAGAGGTCATGCTCCAGCCTCTCGCGGCTCCGCTCCCTCGGCCAGCAACACCTCCTCGATGTGCTCGGCGAGGCGGACCCGGGCTTCTCGTGACAGTCCGGCGTCGCTCACCAGCACGTCTGCCTTCGCGAGCGGAGCGACAGTCGCGATGCCGACAACCCCCCACTTGGTGTGGTCGGCGACGACAACCAGCCGCCGGGCGGCGCGGATCAGCGCCTGGTTGGTCTCGGCCTCCAGCAGGTTCGGGGTGCTGAAGCCGGAGCGCACGTCCATGCCGTGGGTGCCGAGAAACACCGAGTCCAGGTTTATCGAGGTGAGCGACCCGACCGCGACGGGTCCGACCAGCGCGTCGGAGGGTGTACGCACGCCTCCGGTGAGCACCACGGTCTGGTCAGCGCGGCCCGCCTCGTGGAACACCTCCGCCACCGGTGGCGAGTTGGTCACCACGGTCAGCCTGACGACGTCCACCAGCTCGTGTGCCAGGGTCCACGTGGTTGTCCCGGCGGACAACCCGACCGCCTCTCCGGCGCGGACCAGTCGCGCGGCGACGCGCGCGATCCCGAGCTTCTCGGTCGGCTCGCGCTGTGACTTCTCGGCGAATCCCGGCTCGTCTGTGCTGCCCGCGCGCGGCACCGTCGCGCCCCCGTGCACCTTGTCGACCAGGCCGCGCCGGGCCAGCAGGTCGAGGTCGCGCCGCACCGTCATGTCGGACACCCCGAAGGCCGCGACCAGCTCGGCGACCCGCGCGGCGCCGCGCTCGCGGACCCGGTCGAGGATCAGCGCCTGCCGCTGCTGCGCGAGCACGTCAGCCGTCTCCCCCGTCCACGCGCACGACCGCGACGCCGCCGGCCGGAACGGAGAGCGAGCCGCCGGTCCCCGTGCCGGCCAGCAGTTCGATGCCGTCGATCGGCACCTGCTCGTCCTGCTCGGTGTGGTTGAGGACGAACACGTACGTCTTGTGCGCCGAGGCTCGGCGGACGATCTCTACCCCCGGGGGGGCGGGGAACGGCGCCCGGACGCCGGCCGCCTCGCATACCCACCTCAGCACCGTGGCTGTGGTCGCCGGGTCGGTGCGGGTGGCTAGGTACCACGCCAGCCCGCGCCCGTAGGCGTGCCGGGTGAGCGCGGGCACCCTCGGCACCGGCCCGTCGGCGTACGACAGCACCGCCTCGGCGCCGGCAAGGTGCAGGTTCTCGGTCCACACGTCGGCGGTGCCTGCCTCGGCACCGGCACCGTCCAGCAGCCGCACCTGCATGTCCGCGAGCAGCGGACAGATCTCCTCGCTCCGCACGCCGAGCAGGTCGCAGAACGCGCCTGGGTACCCTCCGAGACGCACCCGGTCGTGCTCGTCGACCAGCCCCGAAGCGTAGGTGACAAGCAGGTGCCCACCCTGCTCGACGTACGCCGCGAGTGCGGCGGCTGCCGCGTCCGTGACGGCGTACAGCGTCGGAACCAGGACCAGCGGGTAGCCGGCCAGGTTCGCTCCCGGAGGCACCACGTCAACGGTGAGACCGGCGTCCCACAGCGCCCGGTGCAGGGCTCGCGCTCGGTCGCGGTAGCGAAGGTCGACCGTCGGGGTCGTCAGCTGCTCTACCGCCCACCAGACCTCGTACGACCACACCATCGCCACGTCACCCTGCACCCGGCTGCCGGCGACCGGCGCCAGCCGTTGCAGCAGGGCACCGAGCTCGACCACCTCGCGCCAAAGCCGAGAGTCGGTCCCCGCGTGCGGCACCAGCGCCGAGTGCCAGCGTTCGGACCC
>JALYQN010000269.1 GCA_030855835.1 Actinomycetota bacterium
AGGTCCCTTCGCTGGCCCGACACGGATGAGTCGCTTGGCGCTACCCATCCTTGCCGCGAAGGGCCTGCTCTCACCGCAACCTCAGCCCACCCGACCCGTCATCAACGTCTTGCCCCGCAACAGCTAGGGGGCGAGAGCGGCGGCGCGCAGGGCCGGCAGCAACTGGCTGGCGGCGACCTCGAGGAACTCGTCCTGGCTGTCGCCGCCGATCTGCACCAGCGCGACGTCGGTGAAGCCGGCCTCCCAGAATGGGCGCACCGCCTGCACGACCGCGTCCACGTCGTTGCCGCACGGCATCGCAGCAGCCACGTCCTCCGGGCGCACGTACTGGGTGGCGCCGGCGAAGCCCGCGGTCCCCGGCAGCTCGGCGTTGACCTTCCAGCCGCCGGCGAACCAGCGGAACTGGTCGTGCGCCCGGGTGACGGCCGCCTCGGTATCACGGTCCCAGCAGATCGGGATCTGGCCGATCTTGCGCCGCCCGGCAGGCTCGGCGGCGTCCCACATCCGTACCAGGTCGGCGCTCGGCTCCACCGCGACCATCGCCTCGGCATGCGGTGCGAACCGCTGGACCGACTGGCGACCCGACACGGCGACGGCGATCGGCACCCGCCGCTCGGGCAGGTCCGACAGCTTCGCCGAGTCGACCCGGAAGTGCTCCCCGGTGATGTTGACGTAGCCGCCGTCGAACAAGGCTGAGATGACGTCGATCGCCTCGTGCAGCATCTCGTGCCGCACGTTCGCCGCTGGCCAGCCGTGGCCCACCACGTGCTCGTTGAGGTTCTCACCGGAACCCAGGCCGAGCACGAAGCGGTCGTTCGACAACAGCCCCAGCGTTGCTGCCTTCTGCGCCACGACTGCGGGGTGGTACCGCATGGTCGGGCAGGTGACGTACGTCATGAGCTCGACCTGCTCGGTCACCTGGGTCACCGCGCCCAGCACCGACCAGGCGTACGGCGCGTGGCCCTGGCTGTCCAACACCTGACCGCGGAAGTGTCCCCTCCGGCGGCAGGCAGGCCCGCGGGTTGCCGGCGCGAGGAGTCAGGCCGCGTCGGAGGGTGCCAGCCCGGCCTGGTTGGCCTCGCTGTCGGTGGCGAGGTCCTCGTGCCTGATCGACAACCCGACCACGGTGATGACAGTTGCGGCCACCATCATCCAGATCGCGACGCCGAAGGTCTCAGTGGTTCCGAAGGCCTGTGCGATCCGGCCGACGAGCTCGGCCTGCTCCGGGCTGGTCGGTGGCCCGGTTCTCGCCGCCTCCTCGGCCAACCGCTCGGTGATGCCGTTGGCGAAGACCGTGCCGAGCACTGCGATGCCGATCGCGCCGCCGACCTGCTGGACGGTGTTCAGCACCGCCGATCCCACACCGGAGTCGCTCGCCGCGACCCGGCTGACTGCGGTCAGGGTGAGTGGTACGAAGATCAGACCCATGCCGATCGCCTGCGCGATGATCCACGGCATCAAGTCTGCGGCGTACGTGGCGTCGGCGTCGAGCTGGCCGTAACCCCACATCGCCAGCACCGACAGCGCTCCGCCCGCCCCGGCGATCCAGCGCGGGTCTGTCCGGGAGGCGAGTGTCGAGGCGATCTGGGCGGCGACGATGATGCCGGCAGTGAACGGGAGGAACGCCACCCCGGACTGCAATGGGCTGTAGCCCATGACGTCTTGGATGAACAACGACAGGAACAGGAACATCGAGAAGATCGCTGCCCCGACGATGAGCATGACGACGAAGCTCACCGCTCTGGTCCGGTCGGTGACGATCCGCAGCGGCAGCAGGGCGTGCGGCGAGCGCGCCTCGATGACGAAGAAAGCGGCCAGCAGCACCAGGCCGAGCACGATCGGACCGAGGGTGAGGAACTCGGTCCACGCGGCCGGCGCGCCGGTCTCCGGGTCGACCTGGGCCTTGTGGTTGAACCCGTACACCAGCGAGACCAGACCCAGCGTCGCAGTGGCGGCCCCCGGCAGGTCCCAGCGCCCGTGCTGCGGCTTCGACTCGCCGAGGTACCGCGGCGCCAGGAAGGCCACGAACAGGCCGATGGGGACATTGATCAGCATCGTCCATCGCCAGGAGACCTCGGTGAGCGCTCCGCCGACGATCAGGCCAACGGCCGCGCCTGCTCCGGACATGGCCGCATAGACGGCGAAGGCCCGGTTGCGTGGTGGTCCGGCGGGAAAGGTGGTCGTGATGAGCGCGAGCGCTGTCGGCGAGGCGGCGGCCGCCCCCGCGCCCTGTAGAGCCCGGGCGGACAGCAGCTGCCATTCGGCCTGGGCAAGGCCGCCGAGCAGCGAGGCCAGGGCGAATACCAGGACACCGCCGATGAACACCTTGCGACGTCCGATCAAGTCACCCATTCGGCCGCCGAGCAGGAGCAGGCCACCGAAGGCGATCGCGTAGGACGTGACCACCCAGGTCAGGTTCGCGTCCGTGATCGCCAGATCCTCCTGGATCCGCGGCAGCGCGATGTTCACCACCGACGCGTCCAGCACGACCATCAGCTGAGCGGTGCTGATGAGCACCAAGGCGAAGCCGAGATATCGGTGGCCGTGGCCCTCGGTCGCCCCGTCGTTGCCGGGGGGTCGGGCGGAGCTGGTCGCGGGTTCGGTGCTCACTTGAGGTCCTTCGCATCGTTCGTGTGGGTGGTCTGGCGCTTGGCAGTGGAGGTCAGGGCGGCAGGCAGGATCACCTCGTCGAGGACGCGGGCGACGTACTGCTCGTCCACACCCAGGCCCTGGACGGTGCAGCGGAATGCGCACATCGCAGGCAGTACGGTGGCGATCAGCTCGAGGTCGAGGGTCGACTCAGTCTCACCGCGGGAGGCGGCGCGCTCGAGAACGGTGCGGGTGACAGCCACGCGCGGTGCCAGGAACCTCTCCCGCCAGGCGGTGGACAGATCCGGGTCGGTGTGCAGTGCCGTCAGCAGACCAGCGAGCACTGACATGGACAGCTGCCGAGCCTGGCCGCAGGGTCCGCAAGCCAGCGACAGCAGGTCTCCGCGCAGCGAGCCGGTGTCCGGGACCTCGGCGTCCGGCAGGCCTTTGGCCCGGCTGACCGCGTCCACGACCAGCTCGGCCTTGCTCGACCACCGCCGGTACAACGTCGCCTTGGACGCACGGGCCCGCACTGCCACCTGATCCATGGTCAGCCGGTCGTAGCCGACGTCGGCGAGCACGCTGACGGTGGCGTCGAGCAGCTCGGCCTCGCGGTCTCCCTCGACGCGGGGGCGCCTCAGCGTCGTCGCGATCATGACACCTGCCGTTCATCGGGAAGAAACGAAACTGTTTCGTTCCTTCATGAGCGTACGGCAGAGGCCAACCGGTGCCGCCGCCGGGTTGTTCCCGGGCGACCTCAGTGCGTGTGCGGCGGGACCGTCGGACCCTCGGACGGCTGGACCACGACGAACCCCGGACCGTGGAAGGAGTACTGCACCGCCTCACCGCTGCCGCCGCGCAGCATGGAGCGCATGTTCATGCTGCTCACGACGCTGGGAGTCAGGTTGGCCGACCAGCAGACCGCTGCCTGGGTGTCGACGTACGTGGGCTGCTGTGAGCAGTCCAGCAGCATCGGCTCGCCGTCGCAGGCCAGCGCCACCGTGCCGGTGCCCTGTACGAGCGTGTTGAACAACCCGCCGGACATCACACCGGCACCCTTCGTGCGGTGCACGTCGGAGTCCAAGGTGGCGTCGAACGCCAGCAGGCTGCTGCCGTTGATGCTGATGCCGTCGCCTTCCAGCGCCACGAGGAACACCGTGTTCGCCTCGTTGGCGAAAAACACCTCGCCGCGGCCGCTGACCCGCATCAGCGGGTTGTCCTCGCTGGTCAGCGCCTTACGCATCAGCTTGCCGAGTCCGCCGGCACCCTCGTGGTGGAACTCGACCGTGCCTTGGTAGGCGACCATCGCCCCCTTGGTCGCGAGCACATCCTCGCCCAGCGAGACGCGCAGCATCCGCTTGCTCTGCAGCACCCAGCGGTCGGCGGTCTGGCGCTCGTGGTGCTCGGTGTCGAACAGGTCGCTTCTCATGGTCAGCGATCATCGCCTACCGCCGTGGCTCGGCCGACGGAAGGGTGACCGGCCCTCCCGAGGAGGGCGGCCTGTTTGCGGCGAGGCGACTCGGGCGTATGGTGCACGTCGTCGTTACCCGGTCGTGACTTACCGGTGGACGAGGACCAGCTGGCAGGGGCACCAGAGGAGACTGTGTGAGGGTGCTCGTCACCGGCGCCACCGGCGTCATGGGTCGTTCCGCGGTGTCCGCGATGCTCGCAGCCGGGCACACCGTGAGCGGGCTGGCCCGATCCACTGGCAGCGCTGAGGGGGTCGAGGCGATGGGCGCTACCCCGGTTCCGGGTGGGTTGTTCGACCCCGACGGGCTGGTGACGGCGTTCTCCGGGTGTGAGGCGGTGTGCAACCTGGCCACTCGGGTGCCGGTGGGGTACGCCGCCATCCGCCCAGGTGCCTGGCGGGTCAACGACCGGATCCGGGCGGAAGGCTCCCGGCTGGTGGCGGAGGCGGCCAGGGTGGCCGGCGTACGGCGACTGGTGCAGGAGTCGGTGAGCGTGGTC
>JALYQN010000281.1 GCA_030855835.1 Actinomycetota bacterium
TCCTTGGTGGCGTGGTCGAGGGAGTTCATCGAGTCCGGTCGCTGCAGGGTGATTGTGGCGACGCCGCCATCCACGGCGAGGCCCACCGGGCCGTGGTCAGTCATCGCCGGCTCCCGTACCCAGGCAGGAGTCGACGAAGCGGGCCGCGGCCGGCGCCAGCCGGGTGGACTCACGGTCGAAGAGCGCTGCGGCCGCGTGTCCGGGCCAGTCGGTCGGGAGCAGCTCGGTCGGCAGTCCAGGGTCGGTGAACAAGAACTTGCGCCACTCGTGCACGAGCCGGCTACGCGCGGCGAACTGTGTCTCGTCGCTCGCCCCGGGGCCGGCGTCAGCGACGAAGCGGTCGGTGCGACAGCACCATTTCTCGTACGCTGCGCCCAGCCCGTCGAGGTCCCAGACCGTGCCGGCCAGTGCGCCGGGGCCCGCCCCGTTCCCCGGCGAGACGTCCGACGCAGCGTCCGGGGCGGCGTCGAAACCCAGCGCCTCGACGCCCTCCGCGGACAAGGTGGCGGCCAGGTCGGGAGAGCGACGCGGCGCGATCCAGGTGTCGCCCTGCAGCGGTGCGTAACCGAGGAACCCGAGCGCGGCGCGGACCCGGTCGCGCCGGCTGCGGTTGGCCGTACGCGAGACCACCACGACGTGCCAATGGCCATCCCAGCGCTCGCCTTCGCCAGTGCGGTATATCCGCCGGGCGGCGTCGTCGAGCCGGTCACGGGCACGGTCGGTGAGCGTGTAGCCCGGTCCGCCGGGTGTTCGTGCGGGGACCAGCCAGCCCTGCCGGACCATCCGGGACACGGCGGTACGTACGGCCGGCTCGGAGATGCCCAGGGCCGCAAGCAGCCGGACCAACGCAGCCACCGGCGCCCGTCCACCGCGCGGGCGGAGGTGGTCACCCCACAGGTCGAACAGAGCCGAGCGTGCGTGCACCCGCGCAGTCTGCCTGAGGTGCCGGACAGTGCGGTCGCGTGGAGGGAACCGGCACGGTGCGCCTTGCGGTGCGGAATACTGGTCCCCGCAGCGTCCGCGCTGGACTGTGGCCCTGCCCCGGGGCCGCGCGTGGCGATGCTGAGGAAGGGATTACGCCCATGGCGGCCATGAAGCCGAGGACAGGTGATGGCCCGCTCGAGGTCACCAAGGAGGGGCGCGGCATCGTGATGCGCGTTCCACTCGAGGGGGGCGGCCGGCTGGTCGTCGAGCTGAACGCGACCGAGGCTGGGGAACTCGGAGACGCATTGAAGGCCGTAGTGGCGTGAGCAGCGCGCACCGACGGCCTGAGCTCACCTGAGGAGGAACCGTGCACGGACTGACGGTCCGCTGGTCGCTTGCTGAAGCAGGCGACGAGGCGCTCGACCGGCTCCGCCGCTACGTCGAGCAGCAGTCGTACGACCGCTTCCACGGCGCACCCGGTCTGCGCTTCAAGACCTGGCGAGCGCGAGACGGGGAGTGGTTCGAGGGGTGCTACGTGTTCGCGTCCGACAGCGACCGGGACGCGTTTGAGAAGGACTTCTCGGCCAAGGCAGCCGACTCACCGGGAAGCGTGATCATCGGCTCCGCGCCAGTGTTGATCGAGGCGTGCGAGGTGGTAGCCGTCGCTGAGGGGGGCGAGGGGTTCCTGGCCTCCGCCTCATACCGGGGGGCCTCCCTGCACCGCTGAGCGCGCCCCGCCCCACGCGATCCGAAGGCGATGGGTCGGGCGGTCAGGGGGCAGTGCGGGCGACGAGCAGACCGTCGCCGACCGGTAGCAGCACCGGCAGCAGGGCTTCGTGCTCGCGCACTGCGTTGCCGAGCTCCCGCAGGCTGACCGTCTCGGGGTCGCGCTGCGCGGGGTCGGCGACAGCGCCATGCCACAGCGCATTGTCCAGCGCGACGAGCCCGCCCGGGCGGAGCAGCCGCAGAGCCTGGCGCAGGTAGTCGTCGTACTCACCCTTGGCCGCGTCGCACAGCACCAGGTCGTACGCCCCGTCGGTCAGCCGCGGAAGCACGTCGAGGGCAGCGCCGGAGATCAGCCGGTACCGCTGCGGGGCGATGCCTGCCTCTGCGAACGTCTCCCGGGCGAGCCGCTGGTGCTCCGGCTCGAGGTCGACGCTGGTGAGTACGCCTTTCGGCGCCATCCCGCGCAGCAACCACAATCCCGACACCCCCGTGCCGGTGCCGATCTCCACCACCGACTGCGCCTGGATCAGCGCGGCCAGGAAGCGCAACGTGGCCCCACCACCTGCGCCGATAGGTGAGACACCGACCTCCGCGGCGCGGGCCCGGGCCGAGCGCAGCACGTCGTCCTCGGGCACGAACTCTTCGGCGTATGCCCAGCTCTGGGGCGACAACCCGGTGCTGATGGCGGTCTCCTTCGTCTCGGGTCTCGCGGGGCTGACTGGAAGCCTAGTGCCCGCCACGGCCCTGCAGTCACGCTCAGCAGCCGAAAAGCTCCTGGGCAACCCTAAGCCGGTTCTCCACGTCCTCTCAGTTGCAGCCGCCATGCTGCGGCGGTGACCACCGTCCCTGCGCCGGTCCCCACTTGGGAGCGCATCGTCCGCGACCACTCGGCCCGGGTCTACCGGCTCTCCTACCGGCTCACCGGCAACCCGCACGAGGCCGAGGACCTCACCCAGGAGGTCTTCGTCCGCGTCTTCCGCTCGCTGGACGACTACACTCCGGACAACTTCGAGGGCTGGCTACACCGGATCACCACGAACCTGTTCCTCGACAAGGCGCGGCGCCGATCCAGGCTGCGGTTCGACTCGCTGTCCGACGACGCCGCGGCCCGACTTGTGGGCAGCGGCGCGCCACCCGACCAGCACCTGGTCGACTCTCTGCTCGACGACGACGTGGAGCGCGCTCTCGCCTCCCTGCCGGAGGAGTTCCGGGTCGCGGTCGTCCTCTGTGACATCGAGGGTCTGTCCTACGACGAGATCGCCTCCGTGCTGGCGGTCAAGTCGGGAACCGTCCGGTCGAGGATCCACCGGGGCCGGCGGCTGTTGCGCAAGGCGCTGGCGCACCGCCAGCCCGCCCGGGGGCGCACCCGGTTCGCCGGCCCGCTCGACGTCAGCTCGATCCGCGCATGAAGGCGCGCTGCCCCGGCCAGGAGCTGCTCGCGGCCTGGGTCGACGGGCAGGTCGACGCCGACATGGCGACCCACCTCGACGGGTGCGAAAAGTGCGCACGTCAGGTGCGAGCCCACCGGCAGGTCAAGCGCCGCACCGCGGGCCTGAGCGCCCAGCCGAGCCCAGCGCCGGGCAGCGATCTGCTCGCCTGCCTGCTGACGGTGCCGGTTGCTGAGCACACCCGGCAGCGGCAGGCTCGATGTGCTCCCGAAACCGCGCGCT
>JALYQN010000314.1 GCA_030855835.1 Actinomycetota bacterium
CCGCGGGCCTGGGGCCTGCTCCGCGACGTGCTGGACGTCCTGCTGGAGGCAACCCCGCGAGGCGTCGACCTCGACTACGTCCGCGACCACATCAGGTCGGTGTCCGGTGTGGTCGACGTACACGACCTGCACGCGTGGACGATCACCAGCGGTGTCCCTGTCCTGTCGGCCCACGTCGTCGTCGACGACGACTGCATCGCGACGGGTCGCTCGGGTGAGGTGCTCGACCGGTTGGGCGAGTGTCTCGAGGGGCATTTCGAGGTGGCGCACTGCACGTTCCAGCTCGAGCCGGTGGGGCATCAGGAGCACGAGGCCGCTCATCACCGCTGACTCGCAGCGTTCGCGGGGCTCGGTCGGCGTATCGACCCAGGCCCTGGTGCGGGGACCGCTCCCACTGCTGGGCCCGGCCTTCGTGGCTGCCATCGCCTACGTCGACCCGGGCAACTTCGCCACCAACATCACCGCCGGCTCAACCTACGGGTACCTGCTGGTGTGGGTGGTCGTCGTCAGCAACCTGATGGCGATGCTCATCCAGTACCTGTCCGCGAAGTCGGGCGTGGCCACCGGCGCGAGCCTGCCCGAGCTGTGCCGCACACACTTTCCGCGCCCGGTCGTGCGAGGGCTGTGGCTGCAGGCGGAGGTGGTGGTGATGGCCACCGACCTTGCCGAAGTGCTGGGCGGCGCGCTGGCGCTTTACCTGCTGTTCGGCCTGCCGCTGCTAGCCGGCGGGGTCATCACCGCGCTGGTGGCGATGGCACTGCTCGTCCTGCAGGGTCGCGGGCACCGCCCGTTCGAGGCCGCGATCACCGGGCTGCTGGCGGTCATCCTCGTCGGGTTCCTCTACAGCCTGGTCGCGGGGGGCGTGGACCCGCAGGGCATCGCGAGCGGCACCATCCCGCGCTTCGAGGGCGCCGACAGTCTGCTGCTGGCCACCGGCATGCTCGGGGCCACCGTGATGCCGCACGCGATCTACCTGCACGGAGCGTTGACCCAGGACCGTTACCGGCGAGACACCGAGGACGCGCGGCGGGCGCTGCTGCGCAGCCAGCGCGTCGACGTGGTCTCGGCCATGACGATCGCAGGGGTGGTCAACCTGGCCATGCTGGTCATCGCCGCGCGGGTCCTGTCCGGGGCCGAGCAGCCCGTGGACACCATCGAGGGCGCGCATGCCGGGCTCGACACCGCTCTGGGCTCCACCGCGGCTCTGCTGTTCGCCATCGCCCTGCTGGCGTCGGGCTTCGCCGCGTCCAGCGTGGGTACCTTCGCCGGTCAGGTCGTGATGCAGGGGTTCATCCGGCGCAGGATCCCGCTGCTGGCCCGGCGGCTGGTGACCATCGCGCCGGCTGTCGTCGTCCTGGCGATCGGGTTCGACCCGACCCGGGCGCTGGTGCTGTCCCAGGTGGTGTTGTCGTTCGGCATCCCGTTCGCCCTGGTGCCGCTCGTACTGCTCACCCGGCGACGCGACGTGATGGGTGGGCTGGTCAACCGGCAGGTCACCACGATCACCGCAGCCCTGGTTGCCGGCATCATCATCGTGATGAACGTGGTTCTCATCTGGCTCACCCTGACCGGCTGAGGGCTGTCACCGGATGGTGGCGATGAACTGCAGCGCCGCGGCGTAGCCTTCCACGCCCATCCCTGCGACCACTGCGGTGGCAACCGGTGACACGTACGAGTGCCGACGGAACTCCTCGCGCGCGTGCACGTTGGACAGGTGCACCTCGACCAGCGGTCCGGTGACCAGCACGCAGG
This sequence comes from Actinomycetota bacterium, assembly GCA_030855835.1. Classification (GTDB taxonomy): domain Bacteria; phylum Actinomycetota; class Actinomycetes; order Propionibacteriales; family Nocardioidaceae; genus JACCVL01. The sequence continues at coordinate 1,753 of JALYQN010000314.1, forward strand.
CGTCACGCAGCGCAACCGAGGTGTGCGTCCAGCCGCCAGGGTTGAGGACGACTCCGGCGTCGCGGTCGGCCGCTTCGTGCAGCCAGCCGATCAGCTCATGCTCGGCGTCGGTCTGGCGTACCTCGACCTGAAGACCGGAGTCGGCGCCGACCCGCTCGCAGGTACTGACCAGGTCGTCATACGTTGCGCTGCCGTATACGTCCGGCTCACGGGTGCCGAGCCGGTTCAGGTTAGGGCCGTTCAGGACGAGGACGAGCACCGCAGGCTCCAGGGATGGGTGGGCGAGTCGAGCATAACGACAGAGCTACCAGGTGGCTCTAGGCGTACCCGAGCTCGTGCAGCCGTTCGTCGTCGATGCCGAAGTGGTGCGCGATCTCGTGCACGACCGTGATCGCCACCTCATCGCGGACGTCGTCGTCGCTGTGGCAGACAGCCAGTGTGGGTCGCCAGTAGATGCTGATCCGGTCCGGCAACACCCCGCCGTAGCTGGTGTCGCGCTCGGTCAGCGGCACCCCCTCGTATAGGCCCAGCAGGTGCGGATCGTCGGCCGGGGCATCGTCCTCAACCACCACGACCACGTTCGACGCCAGGCTCATCAGCTCGTCTGGCACCAGGTCGAGCGCGTCGTCGACGAGCTCCTCGAACCGGCTCCGGGACAGCTCGATCACAGCCGCCATTGTGCGGCCCCACACCCGGCGAGTGTGCTCCGGTGTGGTCCGGTCGTTCGCAGTTCACAGGTTGTTGCCTCGCGCGGCGGGTTCACGACGTATGCTGACGCGGTCTCCAACGCCTCGCATACTCGTGACCTCGCCCTCATCGTCTAGAGGCCTAGGACACCGCCCTTTCAAGGCGGCAGCACGGGTTCGAATCCCGTTGGGGGCACGGCAAGGTCGGTGCGCTAGCATCGACCCGGCCACGAGGCCCCGTAGCGCAGCTGGTTAGCGTGCCGCCCTGTCACGGCGGAGGTCGCGGGTTCGAGTCCCGTCGGGGTCGCCACAGCATGGCCGGAGCGCCGACCACATCGGCGCCCAAGCGCGCTCCGGTAGTCTGACCCCCGCTCCCAGGGCAGGTAGCTCAGTTGGTACGAGCGTCCGGCTGAAAACCGGAAGGTCGGCGGTTCGACCCCGCCCCTGCCCACCACTTCGAATGGTCTTTTCGCTGGTCAACCAAGTGTCACCCCATCAGGCGTTTGACCGTGAGTGCCCGCCGGACCCGCTGGCCGTTCGGGTGCGCCAGCGGGTGCTTAGATGGCGCGGCGGTCGCGATTGCTCGGCATGGATCACCGTCTGCGCGCTCGCACCACGGTGTCGTGGATGGTGATCTGGCGACCCTCGGCGTCTGCGGTCTGTTTGGGTCGCATCTCGGCGACCAGCACGTCCCAAACCTCCGGGTCGAGCTCGGCTACGAGCTGCTCGGCGGTGAAGAACATGTCGTGCATGTGGGGGTGCTGGTGCGGAGCCGCGAGCATGTCGGCTGGGTGGTGGCCGACGAGGAGCAGCGTTCCGCCCTAGGCCACCGCGGCGGCCAGGTGACCGTACAGCGACACCCGCTCGGTTGCCGGCAGCTGTATGAACTGGGCCGAGACGAGGTCGTACGCGGCTGCCGGCGGAGGGGCCGCGAGCAGGTCCGCGTGTCGCCACTCGACGTCCAGACCCTCCTGCTTCGCGCGCGCGGCCGCTCTGCCCAGGGCGACGGTGGAGATGTCCGTGGCAGTCACTCGCCAGCCGCGCCCGGCCAGCCACAGTGCGTCCGCTCCCTCACCGCAACCCGCATCGAGAGCTGTTCCGGGCGCCAGATCGGAGGTCTGCGCGACAAGCTCGGGATTCGGGTTGCCGCTCCACCGAGTCACCTGCTCGCGATAGCGGGCCTCCCAAGCAGCGACACCGAAGACCCGGTCATACTCCACGGCGAGCCGGGCCTCCTCGGCGATGAGGTCGGCATTGATGGCCGCGCCCGCCTGCAGACCGGCGGCAGCCGAGCTGAGGACCTGCGCGCGCGGGTCGGAGACGTTGCCCGCGACCCAGACGCCGGGAAGCGCGGTGAGCCCGCTCTGATCGGCGGGGACGTAGCTGCCAACGGCCTGCCCGCCCATCTCCAGCTCAGCCGTCTCCAGGCCGAGTGAGACAAGCACTTCGGCGCTGGCATCAGCCCGAGTGGAGACCACCAGCCTCTGCCGCGGGACCAGCTCGCCGCTGGACATCCGCACCCCGCCGGCTTCCCAGCCCACGACCTTGCCCTCGACCACCTGTATGCCGCGGGCCGCGAGCTGCTCGGCCTCGTCGTCGCTGAGGGGAGGCGCGGTGTGGAGGAACAGCACGACGTCCTTGCTCAGCTGCCGGAAGAGCTGAGCCTGGTGGATCGACAACGCCCCTTGCCCGAGGATGCCGAGTGCTTGGTCCCGCACCTCCCACCCGTGGCAGTACGGGCAGTGCAGAACCGTCTTGCCCCAGGCCTCCTCGACACCGGGAATGCCTGGCAGCTCGTCCGCGAGTCCGGTCGTCACCAGCAGCCGGCGGGCGCCGATCTGTTGCCCCTCCAGGGTCACGCCGAAGGTCCCGTCGGCCTGCCTGCTGGCCGCCGAGACCTTCCCGGCGAGGACCTCGACGCCGTACTGAGCCACCTCGCGACGGCCGATCGCGAGGAGCTCTTCGGGCGATGTCCCCTCGCGGCCCAGATAGTTGTGCACGTGGGCCGCGGGCGCGTTGCGGGGGGCTCCGGCGTCGATCACGAGCACGGATCGGCGGGCCCTGCCCAAGGCCATCGCCCCACTCAGGCCGGCTGCGCCGCCTCCGACGACCACCACGTCATACGTCTTGTCCATCTGTGGAGGCTGCAGCGGTACGTCCCGCACGACAACTCTCATTGCCGGTTCAGCAAGTGGGCTACTGGGTCGGTCGCCGCAGCGATCGGTGTTCCGGGCAGTACGGCTACCGTTACCGGCCGACAGTGCTGGCGGCAGGTGCTGGGCAGTCGTAGCGTCAGGACTTGCCCGACACCGTCCAACAGAGGAGGCCCCCGTGTTCGTCCAGGTCATCCGGGGAACCATCAATGATGCGGACCAGGCGCGTGCCGCGCTCGACCGGTGGGTCGAGGAGCTGGCGGCCGGCGCCGTCGGCTGGCTCGGGACGACCGCCGGTGTGAGCGGGGACGGGGGTTTCATCGCCTTGGCCCGCTTCGAGTCCGAGGAGGCGGCCCGACGCAACAGCGACCGACCCGAGCAGGGACAGTGGTGGCAGGAGACATCCGCGCTGTTCGCCGACGAACCCAGCTTCCGCGACAGCTCGGACGTGGTCCTCGACATCGTCGGCGACCCGTCGGAGGCGGGGTTCGTCCAGGTCATCCGAGGGCGCGGCAACGACCCGGAGCGGGCGCGCGAGCTGATGGGTCAGGACTCTGATGCCTGGGCCGCCTTCCGTCCCGACATTCTCGGCAGCGTCGCCGTCCTGCACGACGGCGGTGCGTACACGATGGTGCTCTACTTCACGTCCGAAGCCGACGCTCGAGAAGGTGAGCGCAGGCAGCCGCCGCCAGAGCTCGAGGCTCAAATGAAGGAGCTGGACGCGCTGAGCGTCGGCGAGCCCGATTTCCTCGACATCCAGCGACCGTGGCTGTACGCCCCGCGCTAGTCAGACCGGACACCACCCACAGATCTCGAGACATTGCGGTCGCCTGGATGAGCGCAGCGTCAAGGCATGCGCGCCCGCCGGCCGGTCAGCGACCGGTGGCACTGTCGATCTGTTCGCGAAGGATGTCGGCGTGGCCGGCGTGCCGGCCGGTTTCCTCGACCATGTGCACCAGAACCCAGCGCATCGACGCCACCGACCGGCGGCGCCTGGTCTGCGGGGCAGGTTGGGTCAGGTCCGTGCAGGCCTCGATGACCTGGTTCGCTCGCCACACGGCCTCTCGGTAGTCGCCCAGCACCCCCTCGACCGTCTCTGCGGGATCCTGCCGGAGAGTTGCCCCCCAGTCACGAACGTCCTCGCCCAGGAAATAGAACCGTTCGACACAGGCCAGATGCTTGACCAGCCCCCCAGCAGGCTCGTGCCCGAGGGCACCCCCGCGGTCCGGACCTGCGGGTCCGGCACACCCTCCGCCTTTGCGGCGATAGCGTCGCGGAGGTAGTCGAGGAAGTTCTGCAGGGTGGCCTTCTCCTCGCCGCCGGTTCGCGGGGGTCCAGTGTCAGTACTCATGAGCATCGCGCCATTCCGTCTCGGGTATGCAAGCGTCGAGTGAGACTGTGCGGTGACGGCACACGCCCGGCAAGCCGAGTTGCGAGAACAGCAAACTGCTGTGCCTGGGCGGTCAGGTCTCGGGACCATGCCTGGTGGCGGAGACTTCGGCGCTAGTGCGGGTCGCGCCGCCGGTGCCGGCGTCAACCGAGCCGCTGAACACAGCGAGTTGCGAGTCGATCGCCTGCGGCCGCGGGGCCGGCCGTCCCAGCAGGTAGCCCTGGCCGGCGA
>JALYQN010000336.1 GCA_030855835.1 Actinomycetota bacterium
CCCTTTGGCCAGGCTGCGGCCCGCGGTCCTCACCGCACCGTCTGCTGCCAAGTTGCTGCCAAGAACGCCAAAGGCCCTGCCACCAGTTCTGGTGCCAGGGCCCTGTGACGCGGCTTCATTTGTAGCGGGGGCAGGATTTGAACCTGCGACCTCTGGGTTATGAGCCCAGCGAGCTACCGAACTGCTCCACCCCGCGATGCTTTAGTTCAGTCTAGCCCGCCTGATCGGACGCTCTCAACTCGAGCTCAGCGGCGAGGGCGCGCACTTGAGACAGCGAGGTCGACTGCGAGCCGCCTCCGTCGCCCGACCCCCCACCGGATCCACCACCCGGCGGGGTGTCCTCGGCTCCGGCACCGCTGAGCAGGGCGCTCGCCCGGCTGGCCAGCTCTTGTGCCCGCTCGACCAACGCCTGGTACTCACCGAGATCCTCGGCCGCCAGCGCGGCCTGTGCCTGCACGTACAGCTGCTCTGCGCGCGTGAGTAGTGCGAGCGCACGGTCAGTGTCTGTGGGGTCGCCGGGCCCGTTCGGGTCGTTGGGCTCGTTCGGAGGCGGGTTGTTGTTCGGGTCCCCGGGCTCGTCGGTGACTCCGATCGGCTCGCCCAGCGCGTTCTCCAGCGCCTCATCCAGGCTGCGACCGATGCCGACCTCCTCGCCGAAGCTGGCGACCACGTACTGCAGCAACGGGAACACCCCAGCACCCTCGACAGTGCGCCGCTGGGTGTAGATCGGCTGCACGTACAGCAGGCCGTTGCCGGCCGGCACGGTCAGCAGGTTGCCGTACAGCACGTCGAAGGACTCGTTCTGCCGGAACTCGAGCAGGGCGTCGGCAACCGCCGCGTCGTTCTGGAACTCGTTTGCAACCTGGTCCGGCCCGGCGATCCTGTCCGCAGGCGGCTCCAGGATCGTCATCTCCCCGTAGTCGGAGTCGGCCGCGTCGGAGTTTACCGCCACGAACGCGGCCAGGTTCTGCCGTTCGTTCGGCGTGTAGACGCTGGTCAGGGAGAAGTTTGGCTCGGTCTCCCCCGGCATCTGCACCGACAGGTAGTACGGCGGCTGCAGCGTGCCGCTGGCGGTGTCGGCTGGGTCACCGGGCACGGCCCAGCGGTCGCTGGCGTTGTAGAAGTCGCCGGCGTCGGTCACGTGGTACTGCTCGAGGATGTCGCGCTGCACCTTGAACATGTCCTCGGGATAACGCAGGTGCTCAGCGAGGTCCGCCGGCACCGCATCCTTCTCCTGGACGGTGCCAGGGAAGGCTTTCATCCAGGCGCCCAGAATCGGGTCCGGAGCCTCGTCGGTGGCCCATGCGTATAAGTTCACCTCGCCGGTGTACGCGTTGACGGTCGCTTTGACGGAGTTGTGCATGTAGGTGATCTGGTCACTGGGCAGGGCCGCCGTGCCACCCTGCTCGGTGAGGGTGTCCGACGTGGCCTCCTCCAGGCTGACCCGCTCGGCGTTGGGATAGGTGTTACTCGTCGTGTAGCCGTCCACGATCCACAGCAGCTCCTCGCCGACGACGGCGGGGTAGGAGTTGCCATCGACGGTCAGCCATGGGGCGACCTTCTCCACCCGGGCCCTCGGGTCTCGGTCGTACAGGATCTCCGAGTCCTCGTTGACCCGGCTGGACAGCACGAGGTTGGGCTCACCGAACTTCAGGGCGTACAGCGCCTGGTCGACGATGTTGCCGATTGGGACGCCACCGCCCCCGTCATAGGTGTTGAGGCTCGCCGCTGCCTCGCTGGTCTCCGACGACGGGAAGTCGACCTCGACGTCAGCGGCGCCCTCGACATTGCCGACGACCGAGTAGTCGGGGGTGTTCTCGCCGAAGTAGACCTGCGACTGGTAACCGTCGTCTGTGCTGTCGGTCAGCTCGCCTTGCGGCGGGATCTGGCTCTCGGCCCACTCCGGCTGGCCCTCCGCGCCCCTGCGGTCGCCGTAGGCCGCGATAACGCCGTAGCCGTGGGTGTAGACGGTGTGGTCGTTGGCCCAGTTGCGCTGGGAGTCGTCCAGGCCGTCGAGGTTGATCTCGCGTGCGGCGACCACCACGTCTTGGGGGAACTCCGACCCGGCGAGCTTGTACCGGTCGACGTCGAGCGACGGCGGGACACTGTAGAAGCCGCGGACCTGCTGCAGCTGCTCGAAGGCCGGCGAGACCAGCGTTGGGTCGAGGAGCCGGGTGTTGGGTAGCGCCTTGGACTGGGTGTTGAGGCTCTCGGCAGTCACGTCAGTGGTCGCCGCATAGTCCACCGGCTGCACCTCACTCACGTCGTACGCAGCCCGGGTGGAGGTGATGTTCCGGCTGATGAACGGCGCCTCCTTGTCCGGCTCGGACGGGCCCACCTGGAACGACTGCATGATCGCCGGCCATACCCCGGACAGCAGCACGGATGACAGCAGCAACAGGCCGAGCCCGATGCCGGGCAACAGCCAGGACCGCTGCCAGGCGTTCACGAACAGCAGCACCGCGCAGATCAGCGCGATCACGATGAGGACGTTCTTGGCCGGGATGCGAGCGTTCGCGTCGGTGAACTGGATGCCGGTGAAGAGCCCGCCGTCAGAGATTGCGAAGCCGTAGCGGTCCAGCCAGTACGCCCACGCCTTCAGCAGCACGAACAGGCCGATCAGGATCGACAGGTGGGTCTGCGCGGGCCCGGTGAGCCGGTCGCGTCGGGCCTGCAGGTCGATCGCGCCGTAGAGGTAGTGGGTGACGCCGGCGGCAATGATGCTCACCGCCAGTACAGCGAAGCCGAACGAGGTGGCGAATCGCAGCCATGGGTAGTCGAAGACGAAGAAACCGATGTCGACACTGGTGAAGTAGGTGTCGTCGGTGCCCCAGTCCCCACCGTTGCGCCACAGCAGGAAGCTCTGCCACTGACCGGCGCACACGCTGCCCGCGATCAGGCCGAGCAGCAGCCCGATCGCCACCACACTGCGGGTGTGTACCGGGTCGAGTGCGGTGCGGTAACGGTCCAGGGAGTCGTTGCGCCTGGCTGCCACTCGGACCAGCGGCCGGCTGCGGTAGGCGAGCACGATGTTGAGGGCAGCGGCGCCGCCGAGCAGCACCGCGCCAACCACGAACAGGATGGTCCGGGTGAGCAGCACCGAGGAGAACACCGAGCTGAAGTCGCCCTCGGCCGCGGTGGAGCCGACCGACCGGAACCACAGCCGGTCGGTCCACACTCCGGTGAAGATGGCCAGCGCCAGCAGCAGCACGCCGACCGTGACCAGGGTTGGCAACAGTGCCGACCGTCGGGAACGTGGTCCCCGTGCCGGCGGGGCGGTGCCCACCTCGCGACCCGCGTCGTTGTCGTCGCTCACGGTCCTCCGGCCCCAGTGTCGGTTGACGTCAGTGTGTCGGTGATCAGCGCCACCAGCCCCGGCACCAGGTCGGGGCCTTCGAGCAGCTCGGACCCGTTGCTGTCGTCGCCACCCTCGGCCCCCCTGAGTCGAAGCGTGCAGTGTGCCCGCCCGTCC
>JALYQN010000375.1 GCA_030855835.1 Actinomycetota bacterium
TCGCGGGAGGGTCGATCATGTGGGCGTGAGCGACGACCCCACCGACCGCACCGACCGCCCGTACGACCCGACCGTGCTCGACCAGATCCAGCGCCGAGTGCTTTGGCTGTCCACCCGCATCGTCGACGCAGCGAACCGCGAGCGCGACACCGCGGACGGGGTCAAGGTCGGCGGCCACCAGGCCTCCAGTGCCTCGCTGGTCACGGCGATGACTGCGTTGTGGTTCGCCCACCTCGACGCGGCCGACCGGGTCGCGGTCAAGCCGCACGCCTCGCCGGTCTTCCACGCGATCCAGTACCTGCTGGGCAACCTCGACCAGTCGTACCTCACCCAGCTGCGCGCCCGAGGCGGCCTGCAGTCCTACCCGTCGCGGACCAAGGATCCCGACGAGGTGGACTTCTCCACCGGCTCGGTCGGCCTCGGGGTCGCGGCGCCGCTGTTTGCGGCCGCGACCAGGCGGTATGTGGATGCGCACTTCGGCGCCCGGCCGCGGTCGCGGTTCGTTGCGATCCTCGGTGACGCCGAGCTCGACGAGGGCAACGTGTGGGAGGCGGTGGCCGACCCCGCCACCGCCGGGCTCGGGAACGTGCGCTGGCTGGTCGACTTCAACCGGCAGTCGCTGGACCGGGTGATCCCCGGAGTGCGGATCGCGCAGTGGACCGGTCAGTTCGAGGCGGCCGGGTGGCACGTCGTCGAGGTCAAGTACGGGCGGCGGCTGCAGGCCGCGTACGCCCGCCCGGGGGGTGAGCACCTGCGGGCCTGGATCGACGCGATGCCGAACGAGCAGTACCAGTCGCTGTTCGCGCTCTCCGGCGGCGCGCTGCGCGAACGGTTCCTCGACGGCGCGACCGGTGAGGTCAAGGAACAGGTCGCCGACGTCGACGACGACGCGCTGGGTCCGCTGGTCACTGACCTCGGCGGGCACGACCTCGACGCGATGCTCGACGCCTACGCGCAGTGCGACAGGGTCAGCGACCGGCCCAGTGTGGTCTTCGCGTACACCATCAAGGGGTGGGGGCTGCCGATCGCCGGCAACCCGCGCAACCACTCGCTGCTGCTCAGCGGCGAGCAGATCGACCAGCTGCGGGACCGGCACGGCCTGGACCGGGGCAACGAGTGGGACCGGTTCCCCACCGACTCTGACGCGGGGCGGTTGATCGCGGCCCGCCGGGACGCGCTGGCCCGCCCGGCGCGGGAGCGGGCGCTGCGGATCACGGTGCCGGAGACGACCGCGCAACGGACCCGCAAGCCACTGTCCACGCAGGAGGTGTTCGGCCGGGTGCTGGTCGACCTGGCCCGCGACGAGCAGGTCGCGCCGTACCTGGTCACCACCGCTCCGGACGTCGCGACGTCGACGAACCTGGCCGGATTCATCAACAAGCTGGGGGTGTTCGCGCCTGAGCAGCGCCGCTCGTGGGACGAGGATCAGATTCTGCGCTGGGCGGAGGGCCCGGAGGGTCAGCACCTCGAGCTCGGCATCTCCGAGATGAACCTGTTCCTGCTGCTCGGTCAGCTCGGCCTGGCGTGGGACCTGTCCGGCCAGCCGCTGCTCCCAGTCGGAACCGTCTATGACCCGTTCGTGCTGCGCGGGCTGGACGCATTCGTCTACGGCGCGTACTCCGGCTCACGCTTCGTCGTCGCGGGCACGCCTTCGGGGGTCAGCCTCGCCTCCGAGGGTGGGGCGCACCAGTCGACGATCACGCCGTCGGTGGGGCTGGAGCTGCCTGGGGTCACGTTCGTCGAGCCGGCGTACGCGACCGCGCTGGACTGGCTGTTGTGCGACGCGCTCGGTCGGATCGCGGCGGCCGCGGAAGGCGCCGGAGAAGGGGCATATTACTTCCGGCTGAGCACCCGGCCACTCGACCAGGCGCCGTTCGAGGCTGCCCGTGCGCGGTTGGGTGACACGGTGTTGCGCAGGCAGGTGCTTGCCGGCGCGTACCGGTTGGTCGACGCCCACCACGACCACCCCGAGCTGCGCGAGGAGGGCGCCCCGGTAGTGCACCTGGTGGCCTGCGGTGCGGTGCTCCCGGAGACGCTGACCGCGGCAGGTGAGCTGGCCGGCGAGGGCATCGCGGCGCACGTGGTTGACGCATGCTCCCTCAGTCGGCTCTACGCCGACTGGCAGGCCACCTTGCGGCGGGGCGTGCGGACCGCCACGAATCCGGGTGTCCCCGGCGTTCTGCACGCCGCATTCGGGGATCGAGCGCCCGTCGTCACCGTGCACGACGCGTCCTCGCACACGATGGCCTGGCTGGGCTCGGCGCTCGGTGTGCCATGCGTACCGCTGGGGGTGGACGAGTTCGGCCAGTCCGGCTCGGTGCACGACCTGTACGAGCTTCACGACCTGTTGCCCGGCAGCATCGTCAACGCCGCGCTCGCCGCCCTGTCGGTAGCCTGACCACGCCCGCCGCCCCCTTCCGCGGGAGTGTGGGCTAGCTGCCCTCGCGCTGCAGCAGGTTGGGCGGGACCTCGCAGTCGAGCAGCACCGCGAGGCTGCGCTGGCTGTCCGACAGCGGGGTCTCCCGCTGAGGGGTGAGCACCGCCTCGATGCAGCGCACTTCGTTTTCTTGGGCGTGCCTGGCACGTTGCTCCCACCAGAGCGCGCCGGTTGCGACGGCGTTGAGCGCCAGCAGGCCGATCACGCCCGCCCGGAAGCTCCGGGTCGACAACCTGGGCAGACCAACGGCACTTCCGACCGCGTCATCGGCTCGCCAGTTGCGCGACTCGACGACGTCACCATTGTTCTCGTCCGTCAGTGTCCGGCATCCGCTCGCCCAGCCACCAAAGTGAGTCCGTCACTCTAACGTGGCCGCTCACCACTGTGGGAGCTGCCGCGAACCTGACCCATCGACCGTGAGGGTCCTGCGGACCTGCCGGCGGTCGGCGAGACCTGCGGGACGTGCCGCGCCTTCCTATGCTGGCCCGACGGTCAGGATGTCGGCGCCGACGGTGGTGGTCGGCGAGGAGAGGGGAGCGTGATGGCAGGCGTCACGACAGATCGAGCGCGACCCGGCTCGACCACGCCGGGGGCGGCCGAGCTGGAGACCCGGCTGGACGAGCACCGGGGAGAGCTGTACGGCTACTGCTACCGGATGTTGGGGTCGGCCTTCGACGCCGATGATGCGGTGCAGGACACGATGGTGCGTGCCTGGCGTGGCCTCGACCGGTTCGAGGGCCGGGCGGCGCTGCGCTCCTGGCTGTACCGCATCGCGACGAATGTGTGCCTCGACCTGCTGAACGGTCGCCAGCGCCGTGCGATGCCGATGGACCTGTCGGCATCTCCCTCGCCGCCGGTGGAAGCGTCGCTGGCCGCGCGGCAGCCGGAGGTCACCTGGGTCGAGCCGGTCCTCGACCGCCAGGTGCTGGCCGGCGATGGCGACCCGGCCGAGCTGGCCGTGGAGCGGGAGTCGATCAGGTTGGCGTTCGTGGCCGCCCTGCAGTACCTGCCCCCGCGGCAGCGCGCGGTGCTGCTGCTGCGCGACGTCCTGCGGTGGAAGGCCGACGAGGTCGCCGAGTTGCTCGACACCTCGGTCGCGTCGGTCAACAGCGCGTTGCAGCGCGCCAGATCCTCGCTGGCTGCCCGCCGGGCCTCGGCCTCCCCGGCCTACGACCCGCTGGACGACGAACACCGCGAGCTGCTCGCCCGCTACGTCGAAGCGTTCGAGCGGTACGACATCGACTCGCTGGTCGGGCTCTTGCACGACGACGCCACCCAGAACATGCCGCCGTACGAGATGTGGCTGCAGGGCAGCAGCGACATCGTGGCATGGATGCTCGGCCCGGGACACGGGTGTCGCGGGTCACGGCTGGTGCCGGTGACGGTGAACGGGTCGCCGGGGTTCGCGCATTACCGCAAGGCGGCGTCGGGGACCGGCCATGACCCGTTCGCGCTGCAGGTGCTCGAGCTGTCCGGCGGACGGGTCGTCGCCATCACCAGCTTCCTCGACACCAAGCTGTTCGAGCTGTTCGGGCTGCCCGCCCACCTGGACTGAGCAACGATGAGGCATGTCTGCAGTGGGCGTCGCGGGTCTCATCGCCGATGCGACGTGCCGCCCCGGCGAAGGACGGCCTGGGCGGCGAACCAGCCGGACATCCCGTGCACGCCACCTCCGGGTGGGGTGGACGACGAGCAGATGAACAGCCGCGGGTCTGGGGTCGTGTAGGGGATCAGCCTGGCGACCGGCCGGGTGAACAGCTGGCGGAGGTCCTGCAGGCCGCCGTTGATGTCGCCGCCGACGTAGTTGGCGTTGTACGCCTCCATCTGGGCCGCCGACATCGTGTACCGGCCGAGGACGCGGTCCCGGAAGCCCGGTGCGAACCGCTCGACCTGAGCCTCGATCCGGTCGGTCATGTCCCCGTCGTACCCGCCCGGGACGTGGCAGTAGGCCCACCCCACGTGCTGCCCCGCCGGCGCCCTCGTCGGATCACACCCGGTGGGCTGCGTCAGCAGCACGTATGGGCGCTCCGGGGCATGACCGCTGCTCATCTGGGCCTCGGAGGCGGCCACCTCCGCCAGCGTCCCACCGAGGTGCACCGTGCCGGCCCGGTCGACGCCGTCGGCGCGCCACGGGATCGGACCGTCCAGAGCCCAGTCGATCTTGACGATCCCGGGTCCGTACCGGTACCTGCGCAGGGCCCGGCAGTAGCGTGCCGGCAGGCGGTGACCGGCCATGGCCAGGACCTGGCGGGGGGTGACGTCGAGGACGACCGCCCCCGCCCCGTCGAGCTCGTCCACCGTGTCGACCCGATGGCCGGTGACGATGTCGCCGCCGAGCGAGCGAAGGTACGACGCCAGCGCCTCCACCACCTGTTGCGAGCCGCCGCGGGCGAACGGCCACCCGACCGAGTGGGCGGCCAGCATCAGGACCAGGGCGACCGCGCCGCTGGGGATCTGGTCGAGCCGCAGCATCGAATGTGCCGCGACACCACCTAGCAGGGCCTGCCCCCGGGGCTGGTCGAAGCGGGACCTGGCCAGCTCGGTCGCCGAACGCAGGCCGACCAGGCCGAAGCGCGCCATCGCGACCGGGTGCCTGGGTGGGCGCAGTGGGCCGAGCAGCTCGTGCATGAGGCCGTCGGCGTTGCGTACCAGTGGACCCAGCAACCGTTCGTACGAGCGGGCGTCCGCGCCACCGACCGACGCAGCCGTCGCGCTGACCTCCCGTTCGAGCAGGACCGCCGTGCCGTCATCGAGAGGGTGGGCGAGGGGCAGGTCGGGGTGTACGAGCTCGAGCCCGTGCTCGGCAAGCGGCAGATCGCGCAGGAACGGTGAGGCGAGCGCGAGTGCATGCACGGTCGAGCAGACGTCGTGCACGAAACCCGGCAGAGTCAGCTCGGCCGAGCGCGAACCGCCCCCCACCGAGTCGGCCGCCTCCAGCAGCGTGACGGACCGACCCGCGCGCGCGAGCGCGATCGCGGCGGCCAGACCGTTCGGCCCGGCCCCGACGACGACCGCGTCCTGCCCGGAGAGATCAGCCAACCGGCCGCCTACGCTGTGCCAGTCCGCGGACCCCGCGGGCCGGCGCGCCCAGCATGTACACCGACGACCGGATAGCCGAGGAGTGCCAGACGTTGCCCCAGCGCGACCACTGGCGGCGCTTGTCGACACAGGTGACCCGGGTGTCGACCGGGGCGTCTGGTACGTCGAACGCGGCGGCGACCGCGGACAGCGTGTGGTTCCAGAACCGGTCCTCCTGCTTGTGCCCACCCAGGACGAGGCCGAGCTCGAAGATCGGGTCGGAGGCGCGCATCAGGACCTGCGCCTGCGCCACCGTCTTGCCATCGCGCTCGGCGGCACTGAACGTGATCCACCCCGCGAACATGTGGCCCTGCGGCGTCATCAGCGTGAACGACTCCTCGTCGGCATATAGCACCATCACACCGGTCGACAGCTTCATCCGGCCCGGCAGGGTGACGTTGAGCAGCGCGACCTCGCCCGGCTCGATGCCGGTCAGCGGCGCGTAGAACCGGTTTCCTTCCGGCCAGAAGTCGGGGAACCGCTGCTTCCAGGTTGCGATCAGGTCGGTCGCGGACACCTGTTCGCGTGGCAGCCGGACCTGGTAGGTCTTCTGCCACATCTTGCCGAATCCCTGGATCGGCCCGGCCAGGCGCTTGCCCGTCACGTTGAGGTTGGTGGCCCCCTCCGGCACGTCGGAGACCTTCAGCTTCGACACCGCTTTGGCCCAGTTCGTCGCATCCCGTGCTGCCGCTCGCTGCTCGGTGGGGTCGACGGCCGTCTCGTTCAGGTCGCTCATGGTGTCGTCCTCCTATCGCTCAGCCGTGCCCGCGCCGGCTGCGCTCAGCGCGGACTGCTCGGTGTCGTGGATGCCGACCGCCTCGTCCAGCCGGGTCAGCTCGAAGATCTGCCGGTAGTGCTCCGACAAGCCGTACGCCAGCAGCTGCTGGGAGTGCCGGTTGGCGCGCACCAGCAAGGTGACCAGCAGGCCGATGCCGCCACTGTTCATGTACGCCAGCTCGGAGAAGTTGAGCACGATCGCCTTGGCGTCCCCGGTGTCGTCGTACGCGCTCATCAGGACCTCCTCTGAGCCCGATGTCACGTCTCCCTTGATGTCGACAACACTGGCCGGACCATGCCGGCGTACCACGAAGGTCGCTGTCGCCTCGGTCATGAGTCGTTCTCCTCCGCGCCGCGGACGGCGCTGTCCTCGTCGGGATTGATCGCCAGGAAGTCGGCCAGGCGGGTGATCTCGAAGATCTCGCGGTAGTGCGGGGTGAGCCCGTAGGCCCGGATCGGGATGGAACGGGCGCGTGCCCTGGCCAGTAGGCCAACGATCAGCGCTATCCCGGTGGAGTTGATGTAGCCGGCGGTCTCGAAGTTGAGTACTACCGCGTCCGGCTGACCCCGGACCGCTTCCTCCCAGGCTTCGTCGAGGGAACCTTCCGCACGCGCATTCACGTCGCCCACCAGGTCGATGACGGCCGCACCGTCGCGGCGGCGTACGCCCGTGGTCACGTCACTGGTGGTCATGGTTGCCTTCCGATTGGTCGTCTGCCGGGTCCACCAGGTGCATCACGAGCTCCAGCGTGTGCTGTGCCCCGTCACTGGTCTCGTTCGCCTCGTCGACCATGTTCTTGATGAGGAACAGGCCCCAGCCCCGGGGACGCTGCAACCCGGCCAGCTTGGCCTCGATGTCGGGCTGCTCGGCCTCTCGCTCCGGGGCGCCGCAACCGAGGTCGCTGATCTGTATGCGGACCAGGTCGCTCTCGGTGAGCACGCGTACCTTCACCGGCTTGTCGACGTGATAGCCGTTGCCGTGTTCCATCGCGTTCATCGTGGCCTCGCCCACCGCCGTCTCGAGCCGTTTGAGCCGTGCCTCGTCCAGGCCCAGCGGCGTCACGATCGAGCTCACCCGCTCCAGTGCCAGCCGCTCGTTGCCCTCGGCGCTCGGCACCTCGAACTCCACCAGCTGGTGCGTCGTGGCCACACCATTGGTCGGGTGCGCCGCGATCGGCGAGCGGGCCAGGGTGACCATCGTGATGTCGTCCTCCTGCTCGGAGTCGGGGCCGGTGTGCTCGTGCAGCTCGGTGAGGACCCGGTCGATCAGCTCGCCGCCGCCTGGGTAGCGTGCGACCGCGTCCTTGAGGCGCGGGAACCCGAACATCCCGCCCTCGGGGTCGTGGGCCTCGACCACCCCGTCGGAGTGCAGCAGCAAGGAGTCGCCCGGCGCGAGGACCATCTCTTTCTCCTCGTAGCGCATGCCCGGCATCAGCCCGAGCGGCATGCCCCGCGCGCGCAGCTCGATGGACCCGTCCGCGGTCTTGACGTACGGCAGGTCATGGCCGGCGTTTGCGAACCAGAACCGTCCGCTGCCCGGATCCAGCACGCCGTACAGGCAGGTGACGAACATCTTCTCCGGCATGTCCGGGCACAGGTGCTCGTTGACCCGCTCGAGCACGACCCCCGGGTCGACCAGTCGCTGAACAGACGCACGCAGCACGCTGCGCGTCGCCGCCATCACCAGGGCCGCGGGCACGCCCTTGTCGGTGACGTCGCCGAC
>JALYQN010000385.1 GCA_030855835.1 Actinomycetota bacterium
CCGCGGGACGTTCGCCAACATCCGGCTGCGCAACCAGCTGGCCCCGGGGACGGAAGGCGGCCTCACCCGGGACCTGTCGAAGGACGACACACCGGTGACCACGATCTACGAAGCCTCAGTGGCGTACGCGGAGGTGGGCACCCCGCTGGTGGTGCTCGCCGGCAAGGAGTACGGCTCCGGCTCATCCCGGGACTGGGCGGCCAAGGGCACCGCGCTGCTCGGCGTGCGCGCCGTGATCGCCGAGTCGTACGAGCGCATCCACCGCTCGAACCTCATCGGGATGGGCGTGCTGCCACTGCAGTACCGCGACGGCGAGGACGCCGCGACGCTGGGCCTCACGGGTGAGGAGACGTTCGACATCTCCGGGGTCCGCACCCTGAACGACGGCGACACTCCCCGGACGGTGCACGTACGGGCGGGGTCGCCGGCCGGGGACGGCGCAGTCGAGTTCGACGCCACCGTGCGCATCGACACGCCGGGCGAGGCGGCCTACTTCCGCCACGGCGGGATCATGCCGTACGTGCTGCGCTCGCTGCTCGGGTGAGCCTCGACCTCGGCCTGGAGCCGTGGGTCGTCGCCACGATCGTGGTCGGTGTGCTGGTGGGCGCCACCGTGCAAGGCATCGTCGGGATCGGGCTCAACCTGGTGACGGCCCCCGTGGTCGCGCTGGTCAGCCCGCAGCTGATGCCGGCGGTGCCGCTGTGGCTGGCCTCGGTCTACCCGCTGGGGGCGCTGCTGCGCGAGTGGCGGGACGCCGACTGGCGCGGGCTGTCGTGGGCGGTTGGGGGTCGGGTGCCGGGGACCGCGGTCGGGGTCCTCGTGGTGGCCTGGGCGTCGGACCGGGTCCTCGGTGTCGTGGTCGGGGTGATGGTGCTCGTCGCGGTCCTGCTCACCTGGCGCGCGGTCCGGGTGCCGGTGAACGCCGGCACGCTGGGGACCGCGGGCTTCATCGGCGGCGTCACCGGCACCGCGACGTCGATCGGCGGGCCGCCGCTGGCGATCGTGTACCAGCACGCGCCGGGGCCGCAGATCCGCGCCAGTATGGCGGCGTTCTTCTGCATCGGGGGCGTGCTCAGCCTGGTGGGGCTGGGTGTCGGCGGCCAGATGGACTCCCAAGACCTGTGGGTCGCGGTGGCGCTGAGCCCGGCGCTGCTGGTCGGGCACGCGGTCGCCGGCCCGCTACGGCGCCACCTCGACGCCGGCCACACCCGGGTCGCCGTGATGGCCATCTGCAGTGTCTCGGCGATCGCGCTGCTGGTGCGCAGCGCGGCAGGATGAGGCCGGTGACCATCCACCCCGGCCACCCGTTCATCGACCCGGAGGGCGAACGCCGCCCGGTCCGGCGGCTGCGTGCCCGGCTGCCGGCACCGGTGACGGTGTGGGGCAGCGCGGGGCCGGACCTGGAGGCTCGCGCCGGGCTCACCGTGTCCTCCCTGTTGGTCGCCGACGGGGAGCCGGCACGGGTACTTGGCCTGGTCGACGAGGAGTCCGAGCTGTGGACGGTGCTGCGGCGCAGCGGCGCCTGCGCGGTCAGCCTGCTGGGGACCGCCGACCGGCAGGTCGCCGACGCCTTCGCCGGCCTGACGCCCTCACCGGGTGGTGTGTTCCGTACCGGCACCTGGGTGGACACGGCGTGGGGACCGGTGCTGGCCGAGCGGTCCTTCGTGGGCGGCCGCCTGGTGAGCACTGAGCCGCGCGAGGTCGGCTGGTCGTTGCTGGTGGAGCTGGGGGTCGAGCACGTGGAGCTGGCTGAGGGCGGGCTCGACACTGGCGCGCTGGTCCGCCACCGGGGCCGGTACATGGCGCCGGACGGCTAGGTGGGCAGCTGCTGCGGCCACCACTGCGGCACGTTGCCCTCGCACTGCGATCCGATCGGCTCCGTCGGGGTGGCGACGAAGTGCCCCAGCACCAGGGTCTCGGCACCCACCAGGACCGCGACCGCCGCAACGGTGAGGAACAATCGCTGGGTCCGCGGGCCACGGCGGCTCATGTACACCTCGGTCGGCAGCGCGACCAGCACCGCATTGAGGAACGTCAGCGCGGGAACACCGAGGGCGTACAGGGAGAACGAGGTGAGGCCGGTGGCGCCGTCGATACCGCAGTCCCGCCAGGCGCGCGCGACCAGGGTGACCTGGGCGAGGGCGAGGGCGACGCCGATCAGCACCGGGACCCACCACTGGGAACGGCGCACGCGCTTGCGCTCGGACTCCCACACTGCCTGCTGCACCCGACCATCATGCCCGCTCGTCACCGCCTGTGACAGGCCCGTCACGTGAATAGCCTGCCCAGGCCGCCGGGCTGGCCGGCGGCGGTGCGTCCCCCGGAGGCCCCGGAGTGGGAGGCCTCGGCGGTGGCCTGGCTGCTCGACCGCTGCCCGCCGGAGTACCGCGGGTACTCCGGGCTGCGCCGGCACCCGGTGGTGCTGGCCCGGTTCACGGTGCTGCATGTCGAGGCGATGCAGCAGGCGTCGCGTCGCGGTGTCAGCGAGGCACGGACGGTGCTGCGTGACTTCGCGGACACCGAGGTGGTCGAGCGCGCGATCGCCACCTGGCAGCTCGAGACCGAGCGGCTGGCGGTGCTGCGCCGCGAGGCCGGCCTGGTCGAGGAGGCGCTGCGTGGTCGCCGCTTTCGCCCCCGCCTCTGACAGATCGCGGGGGAGTGGGCGTCGCCGCCTAGACTCGCCCAATGGGGCTGCTCGACGGAATTGCGGGACCGCGGGACCTCCGACGCCTCGACGACGCCGAGCTCGCCGACCTCGCCACCGAGATCCGCGAGCGGATCGTGTCGGCTGTCGCCGCGCACAGCGGCCACCTCGGCCCCAACCTCGGCGTGGTCGAGCTGACCCTTGCCCTGCACCGGGTGTTCGACTCGCCGCGTGACCGGATCCTGTTCGACACCGGCCACCAGGCCTACGTGCACAAGATGGTCACCGGCCGGGCCGCAGGCTTCGACCGCCTCCGGCAGGAGGGTGGGCTGTCCGGCTACCCCAGCCGGGCCGAGTCCGATCACGACACGATCGAGAACTCGCACGCCTCCACCGCCTTGTCGTACGCCGACGGGCTGGCCAAGGCGTACGCGCTGCGCGGCGAGGACAGGCACGTCGTCGCGGTCGTGGGTGACGGTTCCCTTACCGGGGGCATGGCCTGGGAGGCGCTCAACACGATCGCCGCCGGAACCGACCGCCCCCTGGTGGTCGTCGTCAACGACAACGGCCGCTCGTACGCGCCGACCGTGGGCGCGCTCGCCCGACGGCTGGCCGCGACGCGCACCAACCCCGGCTACGAGCGGGTGCTGTCGACGGTGAAGAACCGGCTGCCGCAGGTCAAGGTGCTCGGCCCCCCGGCGTACGACGCGCTGCACGCCGTCAAGCGCGGCCTCAAGGACGCGCTCGCCCCGCAAGGGCTGTTCGAGGACCTCGGCCTGAAGTACCTCGGACCGTTCGACGGCCACGACCGGCACGTGCTGGAGACGGCGCTGACGCAGGCCAAGCGGTTCGGCGCCCCGGTGCTGGTGCACGTCATCACCGAGAAGGGCCACGGGTACGCGCGCGCGGTCGCCGACCAGACCGACCAGATGCACCAGTCCGGCCCGTTCGACCTCGACACCGGCGAGTCGCTGTCCGCGCCGACGACGACGTGGACCCAGGTCTTCCGCGACGAGCTGGTCGTCATCGCGGCCGAGCGCGACGACGTCGTCGCCATCACCGCGGCGATGGTGAACTCGACCGGCCTGGACGCGTTCGCCGACAAGTTCCCGGACCGGGTCTACGACGTGGGTATCGCCGAGCAGCATGCGGTCACCAGCGCAGCCGGGCTGGCGCTGGGCGGCCTGCACCCGGTCGTCGCGGTCTACTCCACCTTCCTCAACCGGGCCTTCGACCAGACCCTGCTCGACGTGGCCCTGCACGGCTGCGCGGTGACCCTCGTGCTGGACCGGGCCGGAGTCACCGGCAACGACGGTGCATCGCACAACGGGGTCTGGGACCTGTCGATCCTCGGCATCGTCCCCGGCATGCGGGTCGCCGCCCCGCGCGACGGGGCGCGGTTGCGCGAGCTGCTGCGGGAGGCGGTCGCGATTGACGACGGGCCGACCGCGGTGCGCTTCCCGACCGGTGCCGTGCTGCCCGACCTGGACGCGCTGGACAGCATCGCCGGCTGTGACGTCATGATGCGCCCCGGTCCCCGTACCGGCCCGAACGACGCGAAGGTGCTGATCGTTGCCGTCGGCGCGATGGTCCCGGTCGCCGTCGCGGCGGCCGAGCTCATGGTCGACTCCGGCGGTGCCGGCCCGGCGGTCACCGTGGTCGACCCACGCTGGGCGCTGCCAGTGCCGCCGGCGGTGCTGAACCTCGCCGGTTCGCACGACCTGGTGGTCACCGTCGAGGAC
>JALYQN010000396.1 GCA_030855835.1 Actinomycetota bacterium
GGGTCATCTCCTGGATCGGGAACGGGGTGGTGATACCGACGTCTGCCAGCGCCTCGGTGATCTCCGCGATGACGCCCAGCTCGGTGAATGTGGTCAGGATGTCCTCGTTCCGTGGTGCCTCTGGTGCGGCCGGGAGCCGACCCCGTGCCAGAGTGGCCCGGGCCGAGTCTAGCGATCCGTGTCGCGCACCCGGCCGGCACATCGAGGCCGTGGCCATCTCGACGGTGTCCCTCCCGGGGGCGGCGCGCAGAGCGATGAGCCGTTGCGGCGGCTCGATGCTGGTGACCGCACCTCGTTCACTCGATCTGCTTGATGACTGAGTGGCCGTACCCTGGCCGTCCATGAGCGACGAGCCGTCCGGCGCGCTGGCCGACCCGGCCTACCGGGAGGCCGTGGTCGACCTGCTAGGCGTGCTCGCGTACGGGGAGCTGACCGCTTTCGACCGGCTCGCCGAGGACTCCGCGATGGCCCCAGCGGTCCCTGACCGGGTGGCGCTGGCGGCGATGGCGGCAGCGGAGTTCGGACACTTCACCCGGCTGCGAGACCGGCTCTGCGACATCGGCGCCGACCCGTACGACGCGATGGAGCCGTTCCGCGCCAGCTTCGAGCGCTTCCACGCCAACACCGCCCCCCGCGACTGGTTGGAGAGCCTGGTCAAGGCGTACGTCGGGGACAGCCTCGCCAGCGACTTCTACCGTGAGGTCGCGGCCTACCTGGACAAGGGCACGAGGACGCTCATCCTCGAGGTGCTCGACGACTCAGGTCACTCGGCCTTCGCGGTCGACCGGGTCCGGACCGCGATCGCGGCTGACCCCCGGGTCGGGGGACGGTTGGCGTTGTGGGGCCGCCGGTTGCTCGGCGAGGCGCTCAGCCAGGCCCAGCTGGTCGCCGCCGAGCGAGACGGCATGACCGCGCTGCTCGCCGACGGGCTCGACCGGCCCGGCATGGACCTGGCCGCCATCGGGCGCATGTTTGCGCGGCTCACCGAGAACCACGCAAAGCGGATGTCGGCACTGGGCCTGTCGTCGTGAGGCGGCAGGCCCCAGCTCAGGTCTTCTGCCTGCCGTAGACCGAGGCGGCTAGCATGACGCCGCCGGTGGCGAGGACCAGCTGCGCGACCAGCTCGCTCCAGTCGAACCAGCCGGACGTCTCGCGCAGCGGCCCGACGATCAACGTCCCGACGATCGCCGCGGCGATGCCCACCAGGATCGTCAGCCAGATCGGGATGTTCTGCTTGCCGGGGGCGAACAGCCGGCCCAGCACGCCGAGCACCAGTCCGATGACGATCGCACCGAGAAAACCTTCAATGGTCATGGTTGTCGCTCCTCGCTGTCTGGGCGGTCACCTGCTGCCGAAACCGACCCGGCGGGCGGTCTCCTCGCCGATGTCGACGAACGCCAGCCGGTCGGTCGGCACGATCACCTTGCGACCGCGCTCGTCGGTCAGCACCAGCAGACCGTCGTCGGCCTGCAGGGCCTGCTGCACCGCCTCGGTGATCTCGTCACCGGTCTGTGCCGACTCCAGGACCAGCTCTCGGCTGGTGTGCTGGACGGCGATCCTGACCTCCACTGGGCCTCCTGCTGCTGCGCTGGCCTTGGCCTGCTTGTTCGTCGGATGGGTGGTTGAGCTGCTACGGGACACGCCCTCGACTGTAACCAGGCGGTGTGTTGCGGCATCCGTCCGGCGCGTCGTGGTGGTGCCGCCGAGGTGTCGCTCACAGCGCAAAACCCTGACCCACCGACACGGTTGGAACAGCGGACCGCTCGGCGCGGTTGCACCATGCAGTTTGCAGCCGTGCCCGTCGTACAGGAGGTATCCACGTGCCGCACACCGCTGTCGCCGACCCGCTGGCGCCGCTGGTCGAGCCCGCCGCGGAGCTCAACATCGACGAGGTCCGCCGCTACAGCCGGCACTTGATCATCCCGGACGTGGGCATGACCGGGCAGAAGCGGCTGAAGAACGCCAAGGTGCTGGTGATCGGCGCCGGCGGGCTTGGTAGCCCGGCACTGCTGTACCTGGCGGCCGCGGGCGTCGGCACCCTGGGCATCGTCGAGTTCGACGAGGTCGACGAGTCCAACCTGCAGCGTCAGATCATCCACGGGCAGAGCGACATCGGGCGGCCCAAGGCCCAGTCTGCTCGCGACCGGGTGGTGGAGACCAACCCCTACATCGACGTGGTCATGCACGAGGACCGACTCGACAACGACAACGTGATGGCGATCTTCGAACCGTATGACCTCATCATCGACGGCACCGACAACTTCGCGACCCGCTACCTCGTCAACGACGCGGCGGTGCTGCTCGGCAAGCCGTACGTGTGGGGCTCGATCTTCCGGTTCGACGGCCAGGCCTCGGTCTTCTGGGCGGCGGCGCCCGGCGGCACCAGCCCGTGCTACCGGTGCCTGTACCCGGAGCCACCGCCGCCCGGCATGGTGCCGTCGTGTGCCGAGGGTGGCGTGCTCGGTGTGCTGTGCGCCTCGATCGGCGCGATTCAGGTCAACGAGGCGATCAAGCTGATCACCGGGATCGGCACGCCGCTGCTGGGCAAGCTGGTGGTCTTCGACGCGCTCGAGATGGACTATCGCAAGCTGTCGGTGCGCAAAGACCCCGACTGCGCCATCTGCGGCGAAAACCCGACGATCACCGAGCTCATCGACTACGAGGAGTTCTGCGGAGCGATCAGCGACGACGCGGTCGAGGCCGCTGCCGGGTCGACGATCTCGGTCACCCAGCTGTCGGGGATGCTGAAGGAGCGGGATGAGGGGACGCGCGAGTTCACCTTGGTGGACGTCCGGGAGCCGAATGAGTACGAGATCAACAAGATCCCCGGCTCGGTGCTGATCCCCAAGGGCGAGTTCCTGTCCGGTGAGGTCTTCGGTCGGCTCTCGCAGGACAAGCCGGTCGTCCTGCACTGCAAGACCGGTGCACGCTCAGCCGAGGCGCTGGCCGTGCTGAAAGGCGCCGGCTACTCCGACGCCGTCCACGTGGGTGGCGGGGTCGTCGCCTGGGTGAACCAGATCGACCCCTCGCAGCCCGCGTACTGACCACAGCCTCACGGCCAACGGACGGACGCTGCGGCGTGGGCGTGGACCGGGAGCAGCTGGTCGAGCAAGTGCTCACCCTGGTCGAGTCGGTCCCGGTCGGGCGGGTGACGACGTACGGCACTCTCGCCGCTGCGGTCGGGTTCGGCGGCTCACGCTGGGTCGGGAACGTGATGGCGCAGTACGGCGCCGCGGTGCCGTGGTGGCGGGTGGTGCGAGCCGACGGCACACTTCCCGCTTCGCACCGACGGGCGGCTCTGGCGCACTACCGCGCCGAGTGCACCCCACTGCGCTACGACGCGAACGCCCGCGCGGCGCGAGTGGACCTGCGTGTGGCGGGCTGGGAGCCGCCCGGCTGATGGGAGGGGCGCGGGAGTGTCGGTGGCTGATGGTGGCATGCACCCGTGTCCACCTACCAGCTCCGGACCGATCACCGACCGACCCAGCCGCCCCCGACCCTCGACGCGGACCAGCGGGCCGTCGTCGAGCACAGGGGCGGTCCGTTGCTGCTGCTCGCCGGCCCGGGCACCGGCAAGACCACCACGCTGGTCGAGAGCGTGGTCGACCGGATCGAGCGCCGCGGGCTGGCACCCGAGCAGGTGCTGGTGCTCACCTTCAGCCGCAAGGCGGCCGGCGAGCTACGCACTCGGATCGCCGCCCGGCTCGGACGCACCACCTCAGGGTCGCTCGCGTACACCTTCCACGCGTTCTGCTACGCGCTCGTCCGCCGGTTCAGCGACCCGGTGCTGTACCGGCATCCGCCGACCCTGCTGTCCGCCCCCGAGCACGACGTACGGCTGCGCGAGCTGGTCGACGGCACCCGCCGGGAGGGCAGCAGGGTGGACTGGCCGGTCGGCCTGCGCCCGGCCCTTGGCACTCGCGGCCTGGCAACCGAGCTGCGGGCCCTCGCCGCCCGGACC
Source organism: Actinomycetota bacterium (assembly GCA_030855835.1). Lineage (GTDB taxonomy): Bacteria > Actinomycetota > Actinomycetes > Propionibacteriales > Nocardioidaceae > JACCVL01. The sequence continues at coordinate 3,962 of JALYQN010000396.1, forward strand.
CGCGCGCTCGGTCTGGACCCGGCCGACCTGGAGGCGCTTGGCCGCGAGCACGGCCGGGCCGACTGGGTCGCCGGCGGGCAGTTCCTCGCCGAGAGCCTGGAGGTGCTCGACCAGCAGCACCTCGTCGACTACGCCGAGATCGTGCACCGAGCCGGGATCATCGCGGCCGACCCCGCGCATCAGGCGACGCTGCGCCGTGAGCTCCGCTACGTCGTTGTCGACGAGTACCAGGACACCGACCCCGCCCAGGTACGGCTGCTGCATGCGCTGGCCGGGGACGGGCAGGACCTGCTGGCCGTCGGCGACCCCAACCAGTCGATCTATGCCTTCCGCGGCGCGGACGTGCGCGGCCTGCTGGGGTTCCCGACGCGGTTCCGCACCCGGGACGGTGACCCAGCCCCCACCCTGACGTTGTCGTCTGTGCGCCGTTCCGGGCCGGCGGTGGTCGCCGCTGCCAGGACCGTCGTGAGCCGCCTGCCGGTGCCTGGGCCCATCGACGCCGAGGCGTTCCGCCGGCTCCGCTCGCCCAGCTGCGTCGACCCGCCGTTCGATCCGGGCGACGTCGGCGTGCGTACGTTTGTGTCGCCGGCGGCGGAGGCCGAGAGCATCGCCGAGCTGCTCCGGCGCGCCCACCTGGACGACGAGGTGCCGTGGTCGCAGATGGCGGTGCTCGTGCGCGCCGGGCTTCAGTCCATTCCGCGGCTGCAGCGCGCTCTGGCGGCAGCTGGCGTACCGGTGACGGTTGCCGGTGACGAGTTGCCCCTGCGCGCCCAACCCGCGGTGCAGACCTTGCTCCGAGCGCTTCGTCTGACGGCCGATCTGGCCAGCGGCCGGACGCTGCGCCCCGACGACGTCGAGGTGCTGCTCACCTCCCCGCTGGGGGCGATGAGTCCCGCCGGGGTCAGGCGGCTGTGCCGGTCGCTGCGCGAGCGGGACCGCGCCGACCACGACGGCCTACGGCCACCGCGGCCGTCTGGGCAG
>JALYQN010000402.1 GCA_030855835.1 Actinomycetota bacterium
GTCCAGCGTCGCCTCCCTGGTCGCGGCGACGCTCGGGGTGTCGGCGCGCGACACCGACGCGGACGTGGAGCAACAAGCCGGCGCCGACGTCGCGGACATCTTCTTCGACCACGGCGAGGGGCACTTCCGTGAGCTGGAGCGGGCCGCCGTGGCCCGTGCGCTGGGCGAGCACGACGGGGTGCTGGCCCTGGGCGGCGGGGCGGTACTGGACTCAACGACCCGCACCGCGCTCCGGCCGCACCGGGTGGTGTTCCTCGACGTAGGGCTCGCCGAGGCGTCGCGGCGGGTGGGTCTGTCCGCGTCCCGGCCGCTGCTGCTGGGCAACGTCCGCGGCCAGCTGAAGGCGCTGCTCGACCAACGGCGAGCGTTGTACGTCGAGGTGGCCGACCACGTAGTCGGCACCGACGGGCGCACGCTCGACGCCGTCACAGCTGACGTGGTCGCACTGCTCGACACACCGGTGCCGGGACCGCCGTGAGCCCCGGCGCCCCCGGAACTGCCACCAGCATCCGGGTCGAGACCGCGCAGCCCTACGACGTTGTCGTCGGTCAGGGCCTGCTCGACCGGCTGCCCGGGCTGCTGGGCACCGGGCCACAGCGGGTGGCGGTCATCCATCCTGAGACGTTGTGGACGGTCGGCGACGCTGTCCGGGCCGAGCTGACGACGCACGGCTTCGAGGCGCACAGCCTGCCGGTGCCCGATGCGGAGGCAGCCAAGACCGCCGACGTCGCGGCCTACTGCTGGGCAGCGCTCGGGCACGCCAGGTTCACCCGCAGCGACGCAGTGGTGGGGGTCGGCGGCGGTGCGACCACCGACCTGGCCGGTTTCGTAGCCGCCACCTGGTTGCGTGGCGTCCGGGTGGTGCTGCTGCCGACCACGCTGCTGGGCATGGTCGACGCGGCCATCGGCGGGAAGACGGGGGTCAACACCCCCGAGGGCAAGAACCTGGTCGGCTGCTTCCACGAGCCCGCGGGCGTGCTCTGCGACCTCACGGCGCTGGCGACACTGCCGCCGCGCGACCTGGTGGCCGGGCTGGCCGAGGTGGTCAAGTGCGGCTTCGTCGCCGACCCGGTGATCCTCACCCTGGTCGAGGCCGACCCGGACGCCGCCCGGGACCCACGCTCGGAGCTGCTGCGCGAGCTGGTGGAGCGGTCTGTGCGAGTCAAGGCCGCAGCGGTGGCCGCCGACCTGCGCGAGGCCGCAACCAGCGCGACGGCGGTGGGACGAGAGGCGCTGAACTACGGGCACACCTTCGGCCATGCGCTCGAGCGCGTCGAGGGTTACGCCGTCCGGCACGGCGACGCGGTCGCGGTCGGCATGGTGTACGTCGCCGAGCTGGCCCGACTGGCCGGGCGCCTGGACGAGGACACCGCGGCGCGGCACCGACGGGTGCTCGGGCTGCTCGGGCTCCCGACGACCTTCCGGGGCGACGCCTGGCCACAGCTGTTGGACGCGATGGCCATGGACAAGAAGACCCGCGGCGACCGGCGGCGCTTCGTGGTTCTCGACGGGCTGGCCCGACCAGGGGTGCTCACCGATCCCGACCCCGAGCTGCTCACCGCCGCATACGGCATCGTCAGCGGAAGGACATGACCGCGGGTCTGTGACCTGCGACGACGTTCGTCCACAGGCTGACACCGTCGCCGGCGCGCCTAGGGTGGGTGCGTGTCTCCACCGTACGCAGGCCGCAGGAACCGGCTGCGGGAGTTGCTTGTCGCCCGCGACATCGACGCGGCGCTGGTGAGCGACCTGGTCAACGTGCGCTACCTGACCGGCTTCACCGGCTCGAACGCAGCGCTGCTGGTCCGCGCCGAGGGCCCCGCAGACGACGACCTGTTCGCGACTGACGGCCGGTACGTGGACCAGGCCAGCGAGCAGTGCCCCGACATGCACCGGCTGACCACCCGCACTCTCGCCCACGACCTGGTCGCAAGCCTGGCCGATCTCGGCCGGCTCGCGGTGGAGACGCACGCGCTGACGGTCGACGACCACGCCGCGCTGGTCGGCGACCTGCGCGACCGCCGCGCCACGGTGCTGTCGGTGGAGCGGGCGGTCGAACAGCTGCGCGAGGTCAAGGACGACACCGAGATCGACGCGCTGACCCGGGCGTGCGCGATCTCCACCCAGGCCCTGGCAGAGCTGTGGGAGGCACCGCTGCTGGGACGCACCGAACGGGCCGTCGCCCGCGACCTCGAGGCCCGGATGCTCGACCTGGGCGCCGAGGCGATCGCCTTCGACAGCATCGTCGCGAGCGGACCGCACTCGGCGATCCCGCACCACGAGCCGACCGACCGCCAGGTGCAGGAGGGCGACCTGCTCAAGTGCGACTTCGGGGCGCGGGTCGACGGCTACCACGCCGACTGCACCCGTACTGCGGTCGTCGGCCGAGAACCGGCCGACTGGCAGCGCGACATCCATGCCGCCGTCCAGGCCGCCCAATGGGCCGGTGTGCAGGCGATGGTGGCCGGGGTCGAGGTCAAGCATTCGGACGCGGTGGCGCGTGACGTCCTGCGAGACGCCGGCTGGCTGGAGCGGTTCACGACCGGCATCGGGCACGGGGTCGGACTGCAGATCCACGAGGACCCGATCATCGGCGACCGCCACCCCGGTAGACTGCGAGACCGCACCCCGGTCACGATGGAGCCCGGCGTCTACCTGCCGGGTCGCGGCGGGGTGCGCATCGAGGACACTGTCGTCGTGGGCCCGACCGGCCCGACGGTGCTCACCGATCTGCCGCGAGAGCTCGTCGTCGTCGGATGACGGTGCGCTGGCGCACCCGTACCATCTGGACCAGACAAAGGACGCGACGTAGCGCATGGCCACCACCAACGACCTGAAGAACGGCATGGTGCTGAACCTCGACGGCCAGCTGTGGTCGGTGATCTGGTTCCAGCATCACAAGCCGGGCAAGGGCGGCGCCATCGTGCGCAGCAAGCTCAAAAACGTGCTGTCCGGCAAGGTCGTCGACAAGACGTTCAACGCCGACGTGCGGGTCGACGTCGCAAGCGTCGACAAGCGCCCGATGCAGTACCTCTACCACGACGGCGAGTCGTACGTCTTCATGGACACCGAGACGTACGACCAGGTGCTGCTGTCCGACGCAGTCGTCGGTGGCGCGTCGGACTACCTGCTCGACAACCAGGAGGCGGTGGTGGCCATGCACGAGGCGCTGCCGCTGTACCTCGAGCTGCCCGCCTCGGTCGAGCTCGCCATCGAGTACACCGAGCCAGGGCTGCAAGGCGACCGCTCGTCGGGCGGCACCAAGCCGGCTCGGTTGGAGACCGGCGCGCAGATCGCGGTGCCGCTGTTCATCACCAGCGGCGAGAAGGTCAAGGTCGACACCCGCGACGGCAGCTACCTCGGCCGGGTCAGCGGCTGATCCACCCATGTCCGCACGAACCAAGGCCCGTAAGCGGGCGCTGGACGTCCTGTACGGCTCCGAGCTGCGCGGGCTCCCGCTCGACGGACTGCTCGACGGTGCGCTCGACGAAGCAGCAGCCCCCCGCGACTACACCCGCTTCCTCGTACACGGGGTGGTCGAGCATCAGCCGCGGCTGGACGCCGCGCTGGAACAGCACTCGGTCGGCTGGTCGCTGGCCCGGATGCCGGCGGTGGACCGCAACCTGCTGCGGATCGGCTGCTTCGAGATCCTGCTGGTCGACGACGTGCCGAACGAGGTGGCCATCAGCGAGGCGGTGCATCTCGCGGGTGAGCTCTCCACCGACGACTCACCGTCGTTCGTCAACGGCCTACTGGCCCGGATCGCCGAGCTGAAACCGTCACCGACCCCGTGACCCCCAGTGACCGCTGGGTCACCCGGCCAGGTCACAGCCCTATCACAGCCGTCGGTCAGAACGGCGAGTCGGCTCCGTTCATGCGTAGTCTTCCGTAGCATCCCGCCGAGCCGGGTCGATGCATGATGGGGCAGAGGGAGCGTCACATGGACGGGTTGCCGTTCTTCGAGTACCTCTCCGCGTTCAGCGAGGACCTCATCCTGGGGTTCCAGAACCACCTGCTGCTGTCGGTACAGATCCTCGTCGTCGCCACCGGCATCGGTGTCGTGCTCGGCATGCTCGTCTACCGCAACAAGTTCGCCGCCGCGGCCGCGCTCGGCGCGCTGGCCACCTGGTTCACCATCCCCAGCATCGCCCTGTTAGGTCTCTTCGTCCCGCTCCTCGGGGCCGGGCTGATCACCGGCTTCCCGGTCATCACGATGTACGGGCTGCTGCCGGTGCTGCGCAACACCATTGCCGGGCTCAACAGCGTCGACGCGGCGACCCTCGACTCTGCCCGCGGCATCGGGATGGGGCGGTTCCGCATCCTGTGGCAGATCGAGCTGCCACTGGCCTGGCCGGTGATCCTCACCGGCATCCGGGTCTCCGGACAACTGATCGTCGGGCTGGTGGCGATCGCGGCCTACGTCCAGGTCGCCGGCCTCGGCGAGATGCTCTACGGCGCGCTGACGGACCTCGGGTCGGTCAACACCTTCAACGAGGCGCTGGCCGGCACCTTGCTGGTCGCGATCATCGCCCTCCTCCTCGACGCGGCGTTCGTACTCGTCCGCCGCTTCTCAACCCCCAAGGGGATCCGTGTCTGACTCAACAGCCACAGCCGAACGCACCCCCGGTCGTAAGGGCGCCGAGTCCGAGGGCGGCGTCCCGATTGTCCTGGACGGGGTGACCAAGAAGTACCCTGGCACCGACAGCGCTGCCGTCGACGACATCCACCTCGAGATTGCCCCCGGTGACATCGTGATGCTGGTCGGGCCGTCGGGGTGCGGCAAGACCACGACGATGCGGATGATCAACCGGCTGATCGAGCCCACCTCGGGCCGGATCCTCATCGACGGCGAGGACGTGCTGTCGCTCAACGACGTCAAGCTGCGGCGCACGATCGGCTACGTCATCCAGCAGATCGGACTCTTCCCGCACCTCACCATCGAGAGCAACGTCTCGATGGTGCCGAAGCTCCTCGGCTGGGACAAGGCGCGGACCGCGGCTCGGGTCGAGGAGATGCTCGCGGTCGTCGGTCTGGACCCCGACGAGTTCGCCCACCGCTACCCGCGCCAGCTGTCCGGCGGTCAGCAGCAGCGGGTAGGGGTGGCCCGGGCACTCGCTGCCGACCCGCCGATCATGCTGATGGACGAGCCGTTCGGCGCCGTCGACCCGATCACCCGCACCAAGCTGCAAGACGAGTTCCTCAACCTGCAGAAGCGGCTGCGCAAGACCATCGTCTTCGTCACCCACGACTTCGACGAGGCGGTAAAGATGGGCGACAAGATCGCGGTGCTCGACAAGGGGTCCCGGATCGCCCAGTACGCCAGCCCGGAGGAGATCCTCACCAGCCCCGCGGACGACTTCGTCGCGGGCTTCGTCGGGCACGGTGCCACGCTGAAGCGACTGCAGCTGGAGCGGCTGGACAGCCTAGAGCTGCATCCGTCCACCGAAGCGGTGGACGGCGTCGAGCCGGTGCCGATGCAGTCCACGCTGCACGACGTCCTCGACGCGATGATCGCCGACGGCAGGGACGCGATCCCGGTCACCGACGACGGCAAGGTCGTCGCCGCCGTG
>JALYQN010000438.1 GCA_030855835.1 Actinomycetota bacterium
GGTGGTGGGACACACGTCCGGGCAGTGGGTGTAGCCGAAGAAGACCACGGTCGCCTCCGTGGCCGGCCGGGCCTGCAGGTCGAACCGACGGCCCGTGGTTGTCCGCAGCCTCAGTGCCGGCCGTGGCAGGTCGTCCAGCAGGGTTCCGCCGTAGCCGGTGTCGGGCGAAGACACCTCGACGTGGCCGCTGGGGTTCGTCGTAGCGACCTCGGCGTTCCGGTCAGGCGCACTCGGCGCACCGGGTGCGCTGCAGGCCGCGGCGAGCAGGGCAGCCGACACCGTGGTCGGCACCCTGCGGCGAGCTCGTGAGAGCATCCAGCCTCCTCGCGTACTTCCTATCGAGGATAGTAGAGTGCTCGCCCGTGCGCTCGTGGCTGGACGGCAGGGAGGGTGAATGCACCGGACGGAAGGAGTCGCCGGCGCCGGAGCCGTGTGTGCGCTGCTACTGAGCGCCTGCGCCGCGCCGTCCGCCGGGGACGCCGAGCCCGCTCGCGACAGGCTGTCGGCGCCGGCGTACGAGGGTCCGGAGTTGGACGAGCCAGTCTTCGATGTGCCCTGTACACGCAGCGGGTCTCCGGCCGCCGCCGCGCCTGTGACGACGGAACTGCCACGGGTGCTTCTCCAGTGTTTGGGACCCGGTCCCGCGGTGGACACCGCCGGCCTGGACGGTCAGGTCACCGTGCTGAACTTCTGGGCCAGCTGGTGCGACCCCTGCCGCGCCGAGATGCCGATGCTCAACACGGTCGCCGAACAGACCGGTGACACCGTCCGCTTCCTGGGGGTGAACACCAAGGACGACCCGGAGGCCGCCGGAGACTTCCTGAAGGTCACCGGCGTCGGCTTCGAGCAGGTATACGACCCTGACGGCGAACTGCTCAGGCAACTGCGGACCGTGCAGGGGCTCCCGGTGACCCTGGTGCTGGACGCCGACGGTGCGGTGAGACTCCGGCACATCGGGCAGATCGACGAGACCACCCTGACCGACGCCCTGGAACCCCCACCGTGACCGACGGTGCCTCCACCAGCCGGCAACCGACGGCCGGGAGCGCTCCAGACCGACACAACGGGACAGCATGGTCAGGGGCTGTGGTTGTGGTGCTGATGGCCATCCTGGTACTGGCTGGCTGCTCCGGCGCTCTGCGGGCGGAGCCCTCCAGCGGAGGCTTCGTCCAGGGCGAGTACGGCATCACCGTCGTCCCGGTGGGCGAGCGAGTCGCCGCGCCGGACCTGTCCGGGGAGACCCTGTCGGGTGAGCAGTTGTCGATGGCCAACTTCGCCGGCAAGACCGTGCTGGTCAATGTGTGGGGGTCGTGGTGCGTCCCTTGCCGGGAAGAGGTCGACGACCTGGTCGCCGCACGCCGCGAGCTGCCCACCGGCAATGTGGCGTTCCGCGGGATCAACATCCGCGACGACCGCGCCGCCGCGCAGGCCTTCGAGGATCGCCACGGCGTGACCTGGCCCAGCCTTTACGACCCGACCAGCCGTCTGCTGCTGGCGTTTCGTGACAGCCTCGCCGCGTCAGCGGTGCCCACCACCTACATCATCGACGCCGACGGCCAGGTAGCGGCACGGCTGCTGAACAAGCAGACGGCCAGCACCTTCGTCGACGTGGTCACCGACGTCCAAGACGGCGCCGATGGGTGAGTGGTTCGGCGACACCGCCTACTCCGGCTCACTCGTCCTTGCCGTCCCGGTGGCGCTGATCGCCGGGCTGGTCAGCTTCTTCTCCCCCTGCGTGGTCCCGCTGCTGCCCGGCTACCTCTCCTACGTCACCGGGCTGTCCGGCGCCGATCTCGAGGGTGGTGGTCGGCGGGGACGGATGCTGGCCGGCACCGGCCTGTTCGTGCTCGGGTTCTCTTTCGTCTTCGTCTCCCTCGGCACCCTCATCGGGGCGGTCGGGACCTGGTTCCTGACCAACCAGCGGACCCTGAGCGTCGTCCTCGGAAGCGTCGTCATCCTGATGGGAGTCGTGTTCCTCGGTGCCGTGCCGTTCCTGCAACGCGACACCCGGGTGCACCGCGTCCCCGATGTCGGCGTTGCCGCCGCCCCGCTGCTCGGGGTGCTCTTCGGACTCGGCTGGACCCCATGCCTGGGGCCCACCCTGACCGCGGTGCTGGCACTGTCGCTGGACGAAGCCAACGCCGGTCGCGGCGCGCTGCTGACGCTGGCGTACTGCCTCGGGCTCGGCGCCCCCTTCATC
>JALYQN010000441.1 GCA_030855835.1 Actinomycetota bacterium
GTTCGTACCAGGCGTCGCCGCAGCAGGCGTTCGACAGCGCGGTGCGGTTCATGAAGGAGGCCGGCGCGCACGCGGTCAAGCTCGAGGGCGGGCTGGCAATGGTGCCGCAGGTACGGCTGCTCACCGACGCGGGGGTGCCGGTGATGGCGCATGTCGGCTTCACGCCGCAGAGCGAGCACAGCCTCGGCGGCTACCGGGTGCAGGGTCGTGGCGAGGGTGCCGGCCGATTGCTCGAGGAGACCGTGGCGCTCCAGGAGGCCGGCGCTTTCGCGGTGGTGCTGGAGATGGTGCCGGGAGACGTCGCCGCGGAGGTCTCCAGCAAGCTGGCGATCCCCACCATTGGCATCGGCGCCGGGCCGGGATGCGACGCGCAGGTGCTGGTCTGGCAGGACATGTCCGGGTTGCGCACCGGCAAGGTGCCACGCTTCGTCAAGCGGTACGCCGACGTACACGGGGTGTTGCTGGATGCGGCTCGGGCGTACGCCGCCGAGGTCGCAGACGGCACCTTCCCCGCCGCGGAGCACACCTTCGACTAAGCCTACACATGCTAACGTATGTGCATGTTGACCCACCGGCTGCAGATCCTCCTCGACGCCGACCGCCACGACCGCATCACCGCCGCCGCCAGAATGCGCGGCGTGTCGGTGGCCACCGTCGTCCGCGAGGCGATCGACGTGGGTGTGCCGTCATTGGAGGCGAGGCGTCGCGCCGCCGGTCAGGCGTTGCTTGCCGCCAAGCCCATGCCTGTACCCGACGTCCACGAGCTGCTCGCGGAGCTCGACGCACTGCGTGGTCGCCGCGGGTGATCGTCCTCGACACCACCGTCCTGGTGTACGCGACCGGGAGCGAGCACGAGTTGCGCGCCCCCTGCCGACGGCTCGTACGAGCTGTGACCGACGGGACGGTGCGCGCCACCACGACGGTCGAGGTCATCCAGGAGTACGTGCACGTGCGCGCCCGGCGCGGGAGTCGCAGCGATGCGGTCGAAGCCGGCTTGAGGTTCGGGGACTTGCTGGCCCCGCTGCTCTTGGTCGGCTCCGGGACCCTCCGGGAGGGGCTCAGCCTCTTCGGGTTCAGTCGTCGGCTCGGCTCGTTCGACGCGATCCTCGCTGCCGCTGCGCTGGCGTCCGGTGCCGATGCCTTGGTTTCCGGTGACGCCGCCTTCGCCGAGGTGCCCGGGCTGACCCACGTGGTGCCCTCGGCGCCAACAGTCGAGGCCCTGCTAGGAGGCTGAGGTCGGCGCGGCAGCGCCCAACTGTGCGGCCAACACCTCACGCGCCTCGGCGAGCGACGGCCCGTACCAGGTCAGGTGCCGTCCCGACACCAGCGCGCACGGCGTCGGGTCGAAAGCCTCCGGTCCGTCGTCGGCGGCGAACGCGTACGGCTCGTCCGGCAGCACCACCAGCTCGCACGACGGTAGGTCGGTCAGGTCGATCCGCGGGTAGCGCTCGGCGTGGGAGGCCAGCACGTTGTCGACGCCGAGCCGGGCCAGCAGATCGCCCGCGAACGTGTCGCGGCCGAGGGCCATCCACGGACGCCGCCAGATCGGCGCGACCGCCGTACGCCGCGGGCCGGTCCACAACTCGGCCCAGGCACGCTCGGAAGCGTCGAGCCAACTAACGCGCGTCGCCCCGAGCTCACCGAGCAGGTGGCGCAGCTGAGTGATCGCGGCCGGCACCGTCTCGGGGTCAGTGACCCAGACCCGAAGGCCGGCGGCGCGCAGCGCGTCGATGTCGGGCTCGCGGTTCTCCTCGGCATTCATCACCACCAGGTCGGGGCGCAGGGCAACAACGCCGGCGACATCGGGGTTCTTGGTGCCGCCAAGCCGGGGCACGTCAAGGTCGACCGGGTGGGCACACCAGGCGGTCGCGCCGACCAGCACACCGGGCGCGGTGACGGCGATCGCCTCGGTCAGCGACGGCACCAGGCTGACCACCCGGGACGGCGCTGCTGGTGCCAGCTCAGACATCGGTGACCCGGATTCCCGCGTGCGCCTTGTACCGCTTGTTGATCGCGATCAGGTTGGCGGTCAGCGCCTCGACCTGGCCGGCGTTTCGCAGCCGGCCGGCTAAGATCCCGCGCATCCCGGGCACAGCTCCGGCCAGCGCGATCACCTGATCGGCCGCCGCCCGGTCGTCGCTGAGCACCAAGACGTCGGTCTCGATCGTAGGTAGCTGCGGGTCGAGCAGCAGCACCGCCGAGACGTGCTGGAACGCCGCCACGACCCGGCACCGGGGCAGCAGCGCTGCCGCCTGTTCAGCCGCGCTCCCCTCCGCAACCCCCAACGCGTACGGCCCCCGGCCGTCGAAGCCGAGCGGGTTGACGGTATCGACGACGATAAGGTCCCGCAGGGCAGGCTCGAGCTCGCGCAGCGTGTCACCGTGCGCGGCCCAGGGGACCGACACCACCACGACATCGGCGTCCGGCACGACATCGGCGTTGGCACCGCCGGTGACCGGCCGGGACAGGTCGGATCCAGCCAGCCGTCGCGCGATGTCCTGCACCTCGACGGCTGCCGCGGCGGCACGGTCCGGGTCACGCGAGCCCAACGTCACCGCGACCCCGGCCGCGGCGAGGCGGCAGGCCAGCCCGCGCCCCTGCTGGCCGGTGCCGCCGAGGATCGCGAGTCGCGTTCCGGTTAGGTCGTCGGACGGCACAGCGGCAACCCTATGGGCCGAACGGGCATCCCTCGCGGGGCGCCGTGGCAGCCGTCACTCGAGGTCGTCGTTCCAGTTGGGGTCGCTGTCCCAGGTCTCGTTGCGCTCGGCGACCTTCTCCAGCGCTCGCTCTGCCTCCGCCCGCGTCGGGTACGGGCCGAGCCGGTCGCGAGCCGGGCACCCCTGCTGGGCCTCGACGGTGTGGTGCTCGAGGCAAAAGTAGTACCTGTCGGCCATGACGACATCCTGCACCCGTTTGCGAGCCGCTCCTACACTCGACCACATGTCCCCCACCGCTCCGGCCAGCGATGTGCTCGTGCCGCACACGGTCTCACCGCGCCGCCCGGTGCCCGCCACGATCGCCCGACCCGACTACGTCGACCGCCCCCGCGTCACCAAGTACGCCGGGCCGGACGCACAGCCGCCCGAGGTGGTCGAGCGGATGCGCATTGCGAGCCGGCTTGCGGCGCAGGCGCTCGACGCCGTCGGGGCCGCGATCGCGCCCGGCGTCACCACCGACGATCTGGACCGGGTCGGGCACGACTTCCTGGTCGGCCACGGCGCGTACCCCTCGACGCTCGGTTATCCCGGTGGTGGCTCACCGCCGTACCCCAAGTCGCTGTGCACATCGGTCAACGAGGTGATCTGCCACGGCATCCCAGACGCTCGGCCGCTTGAGAACGGCGACATCGTCAACGTCGACATCACCGCCTATCTGACGATCGACGGAATCGGGGTGCACGGTGACACCAACAAGACCTACCCCGTCGGGGACGTCAACGACGAGGACCGGCAACTGATCGAGCGCACCCGCGAGGCGCTCGCCCGCGCCATCCGGGCCGTTCGGCCGGGGAGGCAGGTCAATGTGATCGGTCGCGTGATCGAGGCGTACGCCAAGCGCTTCGACTACGGCGTGGTGCGAGACTTCACCGGTCACGGGGTAGGCCCTGCCTTCCACACGGGCCTCATCATTCCGCACTACGACGACCCCCGTTTCGACGGAGTGCTCGAACCCGGCATGACTTTCACCATCGAACCGATGCTCACGCTGGGCACCATCGACTGGGACATCTGGGACGACGGATGGACCGTCACGACCAAGGACAAGCGGCGCACTGCGCAGTTCGAGCACACCCTGGTGGTCACCGCCGACGGCGCCGAGGTGCTGACCCTGTCCTGACCGGAGCTACGCTGCGACCTTCCTGCAGTCGGAGCAGCCGGAGTGCCTCGAGGCGGCTGCGGGGTTCTTCTTCACCCAGGAGGAGACCGGCGGCCGGATACTGCGACGCGGCAGCTCAGTACAACGGCGCGCCTTATAACCGCCCCAGCCTCAGGACCGCCATCTCTGATGGCGGCCGGCGACGCCTGAGAGAATGTCGTGTCGTTCACCTGCAATCTAAGGAGTGAGCTAATGCAGGCTGTCCGGTGGCACGGGGTGCGCGACGTACGGGTCGACGACGTCCCCGACCCCACGCTCGAGGCGCCGACCGACGCGATCATCCAGGTGACGTCGTCCGGATTGTGCGGCTCCGACCTGCGCCTGTACGAGACTCTCGGTCCGTTCATGGGCGTCGGCGATATCCTGGGCCATGAGCCGATGGGGATCGTGCAGGAGGTTGGCTCCCAGGTCGGCAACCTGAGCGTGGGCGACCGGGTCGTCATCCCGTTCCAGATCTCGTGTGGCCAGTGCTGGATGTGCGGCTCCGGCTTGTTCTCGCAGTGCGAGACCAGCCAGGTGCGAGAGCAGGGCACGGGGGCCGCCTTGTTCGGCTTCAGCAAGCTGTACGGCGAGGTGCCCGGTGGTCAGGCCGAGTACTTGCGGGTTCCGCTGGCACAGTCGACCCACATCGCGGTGCCCGACGGCCCACCCGACCAGCGGTTCGTCTTCTTGTCCGAGTGCTGCCGACCGCCTGGCAGGCCGTGGAGTACGCCGACGTCCCGGACGGTGGCACGCTGCTGGTGCTGGGTCTCGGCCCGATCGGCGACATGGCGGCTCGGATCGCCGTCCACCGCGGTCTTCGCGTCATCGGTGTCGACCTGGTGCCGGAACGGCTTGCCCGGGTCACAGCCCGTGGTGTGCAGGTGCTCGACCTCTCGCAGGTCGACGACATCGGGTCCGCTGTACGCGAGCTCACCGCCGGCCGGGGCGCGGACTCGGTCATCGATGCGGTTGGCATGGAGGCCCACGGATCGCCGGTGGCGGAGGTCGGACAGAAGCTTGTCGGTCTGCTGCCCAAGGCACTGTCCACGCCGTTGATGAACAAGGCCGGTCTGGACCGGATGACGGCCATCTACACGGCCATCGACGCGGTCCGACGGGGCGGGACCGTGTCCCTCATCGGTGTGTACGGCGGCCAGAGTGACCCGATGCCGATGCTCACCCTGTTCGACAAGCAGATCCAGCTGCGGATGGGCCAGGCCAACGTGCTGCGATGGGTCGGCGACATCATGCCGCTGCTGACCGGCACCGACGACCCGCTCGGCGTCGACGACTTCGCCACGCACACCGTGCCGCTCAGTGAGGCCCCAACCGCTTACGACAACTTTCAGCGCAAGGCTGACGGCACCATCAAGGTCGTCTTCACGCCATGAGCCCTGACCAGCGCCACGGCCCAACAGGTTGTGGAGCCCGCGGCTCACGGAGCCGGCGATTGACCCCGCCGAGCTTCCCCCGCTCGACGCCATCGTGCTGACCACCGAGCACGCAGCCACGCGCCTGGCGCGACGGCCGCGGCCTGCGGACCTGGCAGGGTCGGTACTGCGGCGCGGCGCCGAGCAGCTGGCGGTCGTCAGCCGCCCGGCTTGCACGCCCGTGGATTGATGGGCCGGCTGTTGCCGCCGGTGATGGGCAGCATGCTCGAGCACATCGTGGACGGAGTCGTACGCCGGCGGGTCTACCTCGGCGGCGACACCCTTGACGGGCCGCACCTCGGTACGTGCGGGATGGTTCCCCGGCATCGACGTCGCCGTCGTGCACCTGGGGGAACGCGGGTGCTTTGGGCACCCGGTCACGATGGACGGCGCGCAGGGAGTCGGGTTCCTCCGCCGCATCCGCCCCTCGGCGGCAGCGCCGGTGCACTACGACGACTACCGGGTCTTCCGCTCGCCGCTGGCCGACTTCCTGCAGCGGGCCAGCAGCGGCCAAGCCTGCTGTTCAGCTCGTCGGGTTGAGGCGCAAGGCCCTGACCTCGGACCGGCGGACCTGGACTACACCGTTTTCTACGCGAACCTCCAGGGTGGCTGCTGGCCTGCTGGCGGGTCCGCGTCGAACGGAACCGTCGGTAAGGTCAAACCGGCTCTGGTGCCAGGGGCACTCGACGCAACCGTCGCGCACCACACCTTGGCTCAGCGGCCCACCTCGGTGCGTGCACCGGTCGGCGAGGGCATGCAGCCCGTCGACGTCCCGTACCAGCAAGACCGGCATGTTCTCGAGCGTGACCGCGAGCGGTGCGCCAGTCAGCTCGTCCTCCCTGCAGGCATCGGTCCATTCGGTCGGCGGACGCTGGAAGGCCGTGGTGTCGACGCCGACGCCCTGGGCGTACGTGAGATGTCCGCCCAGCCACCCCGAGGCTCCGATCATGGCGACACCCGCCAGTGCCCGCACCTTGCCGCGACCGCCCGAGCCGCGGGCCAGCCAGGAGGAGGTCAGAAGGGCAAGACCGGCCGTGCTGCAGGCCGCGTGAACGACCCCGACCCGGCGCTCACCTCCCTGGACGTCGTTCCAGTCGTTCAGTCCCGTCAACGCCGAGGGCAGGGCTGTCGTCAGGCCCAAGCCGATGAGGCGGCGGCTTGCCGTTGGATCGCCACCGGTTGCGTCCAGGAACGCGGCGGAGACGAAGGCACCGATCGGCACGGTCACCGCCAGCGGGTGGAGCGGGTGACCGACCGGAGTGCCGGACAGCGCGTCCTTGACCGCCCCCGGGGGCAGCAGTCCGGTTAACCGCTGGAGGCCATCGGCCGGTCGGTCCAGGGCTGACATTCGCTCGACCCTGTCCGCCAACCGCTCGAGGATCGCAGAGTGGAAAGGCATGCCGCCTGCCTACTCGATGTCTGCCGGAGCGGCAACCGATTGACTCGCTTCCCGGGTTGCTGCGGACTGCGCGCGGACGGAACGAGGCTTGCTGGGCGAATCGTCGTTGGTCACAAACTGATTGGGCGGACGAGCCGGCCGATAGGCCGGATCCTGTCGACCGCCCCGGGAGGCGGCCGTGGCGGCCATCCATCTAGGGACACCGTCACCGGTGCCCTCGTGCGGCCTACCCGCGGACTCGGGCGAGCAGCCCTCGAACATCCGCGCAGCCCGATCGACCTGCGACCTGGCCTTTTGGCCTTGCTCCGGGTGGGGTTTGCCGAGCCGCCCCGGTCGCCCGAGACGCTGGTGGTCTCTTACACCACCGTTTCACCCTTGCCCGCACCGCCGGGGCGAACCCCGACGGCCGCTGGCGGTCTGCTTTCTGTGGCACTGTCCCGCGGGTCACCCCGGGTGGGTGTTGCCCACCACCTCGCTCTGTGGAGTCCGGACCTTCCTCGACGCGACACCGCAGTGCGCGCCGCGGCCGCCTGGCCGGCTCGTCCGCCTGCACACAGTAGCGGTCACGAGCAACCACTACCGGCTCACTCCGGCTCATGTGAGAACGCACGTAACAGGGCAACGCCGTCCGGCCACCACT
>JALYQN010000452.1 GCA_030855835.1 Actinomycetota bacterium
GACGCACCCACCGCTCCGGCTTGACGCCTCGCACCCGCCACACCTGGCCCTCGCGACGCACGGTGAACTCGGGTCCGGACACCGCGGCTGGGTGCAGCACGATGCGGGTCTGCTCCGCGGCTGGCCGGGCGGCGCGTACGTCGGCCACAACCTGCGCCATCGCGAACGACAGCTCTCGCAGGCCTGACCTAGTGGCCGCGGAGACCGCCACCACGGTGAGCCCTCTGGCCTCCAGGTCGCCACGCACGAGCTCGGCCAGCTCGCGCCCCTCCGGGACGTCGACCTTGTTCAAGGCGACCAGGCGCGGGCGGTCGTCCAGCCCTCCATAGCGGGCGAGCTCGCGCTCGATCACCTCGAGGTCGCTGAGCGGATCACGGCCGGGCTCCGGCGTGGCGCAGTCGACGACGTGCACGAGTGCGGCGCACCGCTCGACGTGCCGCAGGAAGTCGTGCCCGAGCCCGCGACCCTCGCTGGCGCCCTCGATCAGCCCCGGCACGTCCGCGACGGTGTACGTGGTCTCGCCCGCGGTCACCACCCCCAGGTTGGGAACCAGCGTGGTGAACGGATAGTCGGCGATCTTGGGCCGTGCGCGCGACAGGGCGGCGACCAGGCTGGACTTGCCGGCGCTCGGAAAGCCGACGAGTCCGACATCGGCCACGACCTTGAGCTCCAGCACCAGGCTGGCGTCGCCGCCGGGCTCGCCGAGCAGCGCGAACCCCGGCGCCTTGCGCTTGGTCGAGGCCAAGGCGGCGTTGCCGAGCCCGCCCCTCCCGCCGGCCGCGACGATGAGCTCGGTGCCCGCGCCGACCAGGTCGGCGATCACCTCGCCCGCCGCGCTACGGACCACTGTGCCATCCGGTACGGGCAGCGCGAGATCGGCGCCGTTGGCGCCGCTGCGCAGGCTGCCGCTGCCGTGTCGACCAGGTCCAGCGCGACGATGCGACTCGTGGTGGTAGTCGACCAGCGTGGTGGTGGCCGGGTCGACCCGCAGTACGACATTGCCACCGTTGCCGCCGTTGCCACCGTCGGGACCGCCCAGCGGCTTGAACTTCTCCCGGCGGACCGAGGCGACCCCGTTGCCGCCCTGCCCACCGGTGACCCGGAGAGCGACGCGGTCCACAAACGTGGGCACCGCCATGGCAGACCTAGCGGGCGCGGGACCGAAGCAGGCGCGTCACCCGTCGGTTGGCACGATGTTGATGACCCGACGGCCCCGGCGCGTACCGAACTCGACCGCGCCCTCGACCAGGGCGAACAGGGTGTCGTCGCCACCCCGCCCGACACCGGAGCCAGGGTGAAAGTGCGTGCCGCGCTGGCGGACGATGATCTCACCGGCGTTGACCTGCTGGCCGCCGTAACGCTTCACGCCGAGTCGCTGCGAGTTGGAGTCGCGACCGTTCTTGGTCGAGGCCGCACCCTTCTTGTGTGCCATCCGTCAGTCCTCGCCGCTCACTGGTTGCCGGAGATGTCGGTGATCTTGACCTGGGTGTAGTGCTGGCGGTGGCCCTGACGCTTGCGGTACCCGGTCTTGTTCTTGTACTTGAGGATGTGGATCTTCGGGCCCTTCGACGGCCCGACGACCTCGGCCGTCACCGACACCTTGGCCAGGCCGTCCGCGTCGGACATCACGGTGTCGCCGTCGACAAGCAGCACTGCAGGCAGCGCCAGGCTGGCGCCCGGCGCACCGGCGACCTTGTCGATCTCGATGACGTCGCCGACGGCCACCTTCTGCTGCTTGCCGCCACTGCGCACGATGGCATACACGGCTTCGCCCACTTTCCGCACGTTCTTGATGGATACGAACCAACGACTGCTCCGCCCAGGACGAAGCCGACCTCGCGTGGCCCGTCGACCCGTGACCGGCCGGGACACCAACTGCTGAGTCTACGGAGGCGGCCGGACACCGGTCAAAGCCGGTGCCCGGCATCTGCTGCAGCAGGTCATGCCCCGGCGGTCACAGGTTCGCTCGCCGGCGCGTTAGCCGGTGCGTCAGCCGGCTCGCCCCCGGACTGAGCCGCCGGGCGGTCGGCCGGCTCATCCGGCGGCCCATCGGTAGGCGTGGGCGGCGCCGCCGGTCGAGTGGCC
>JALYQN010000455.1 GCA_030855835.1 Actinomycetota bacterium
GGGATGACCAGGAACAGGCCGAGGATGATCAGGGCGGGTGCGGTGAACAGCCAACCGGCCGTCGTCTCGTTACTTCGGGTGCCGGACTTGTTGGCGCCTCTGCGGCTCATGAGCCCAGCAGCGGCTCGAGGTTGGACTGTGCGGAGTCGAGAATGGTTTGCGGGTCACCGGTCGTGGCGAGGCTCTCCAGCTGGGCGTTCAGGTCGGCGACGACGTCGGAGATGCCCTCGTTGTTGGGGATTGCCACGGCGTAGTCGGCCTGGTCGAGGAAGGCCGCGGCCTCGGGGTTTGCCGCGCGCCACGGGTCGGCGGCTGATTGCACGGACGGCATCACGCCGAACGCGTCGGCGAAGGCGAGCTGCTGGTCGCTTGAAGTGAGGAACTCGACCAGTTGCCGGGCGGCTTCCTTGTTCTGGCTGTCAGCGGCGATGCCCCAGCAGTTCGTAAACGTGAGCGTGCCTGGGCCGGCAGGACCTTCGGGTAGCGGCGCGAACTGCGCCGTGACGTCGGGGTAGTCGGCAGCGAGGGCACCGATCATCCAGTTGCCTTCGATGGTCATGGCGGCCTTGCCGGTACCGAACGCCTCACCGGCCCAGCCAGCGTCGAGGTCCGGGGAGAACTTCATCGTCCCGGCGTCGAGCATGGACTTCACGTAGTTGAGTGCTTCGACGTTCTCGGCACTGTCGGCCGTCGCAGTACCGTCGCTTACCAGCCCGCCGCCGGCCTGTGCCATGAACGCTCCCAGCCGCTGGTACTCGGTGCTGGTGGTCAGCCCGACCTGGGTGTCTGTCGTCAGTTTCTCCGCAACGGCCGACAGCTCCTCCCACGTGGTCGGCACGTCGGCGTCGGTGAGCCCCGCGGCCGTCCAAGAGTCGGTGTTGATGACCAGCGCCAGGGTGGAGAAGTCCTTGGGCGCGCAGTAATAGGTGTCGTCGACCGTGAAGGCGGCGCGCAGGTTGGGGTAGAAGTCGTCGGCGTTCTCCATCTCGGCCGCGTACGGCTCGATGGAGCCGTTCGCGGCGTAGCTGGCTACCAGGTCGGAGCTGACGTAGAACACGTCCGGCGGCGATCCGGCGGCGAAACCTTGGCTTAGTTGCTGATTGAGGTCCTGCGCTGCGACGACCTCGGCGGTGTTACCGGACTCCTCGGCCCAGGCGTCGGCGGCCGCTGTGACAGCGTCGGTCTCGGCGGGGCCGCTGGAGCCGATGAGGACCTGCAGCTCGACCGGTCCGGTCTGCTCCTGCTCGGGCGCTGCGCTCTCGCCATCGAAGCCGCCGCCTCCTCCACACCCGCTCAGGGCTAGGGAGAGCGTGGCCACAAGGGTCAGCGCCGCAGAGGCTGAGAGTGTGCGGTTCATGGGTGATCTCCTCATCGATAGCCGGTCGATGCCGGGGCGAAGGTGGAATGGCGGACGGTCAAAGCCGGTGGCAGCAGGACCTGCTGAGACACGAGGGCGCGGCCGTTGATGACGTCGAGCACTTGATGCACGCACGCCGCAGCGGCCTCAACAAGCGGCTGCGCCACGCTGGACAGCCCAACGGCCAGGGCGACCGGGGTGTCGTCGAAACCCGTGACGGCGACCGTGGGGTCTACCGAAAGTGCGCCGAGCGCCAACGAGTCGCTACTGCAGACCAGGGCGGTCGGCGGGTCCCAGTGGCCGAGCAGACGTTGGGCAGCAGCACGCCCCTGGCTCACGCCGTCCTCAACCAGTGCCTGCAGGGTGCGGTCGGCGGGCAGACCTGCGGTACGAACTGCCGTCGACCAGCCCCACCGGCGGTCGTCACCGACACCGGAACCCTTCGGCCAGCCGATGAAGCCCACCCGGCGATGGCCCAGCTCGACTAGGTGCTCGACGGCTGCGCGAACGCCGGCGGCCCCGTCGACGTCGACCCACGAATGGTGTTCATCGACGGCGCCCCACGGCCGCCCGAAGGTCGAAAACGGCGCTCCACGCTTGGACAGCCAGCTGGTGCGCGGGTCACCGTGGTGGGTACAGGTGAGCAAGAAGCCGTCGGCCCCGCCGCTGGCGAGCAGGTCTTCGTACGAGTCGATCTCGGCCTCGTCGTCGGCGGCGGTGAAGACCACGACCCGGTACGAGGCCGCCTGGGCGGCGTCGACCACGCCGTGCAGGAACCGGTCGAGGACGGCGCCGTTGACGCCGCCGCGGTCGGGCTCGAGCCGCAGACAAAGCAGCATCGAGCGGTTCGTCCGCAGCTGCCGTGCAGCTCGGGAGGGTCGGTACCCCAGATCGTCGATCGCTGCCCGCACGCGCGTCGCCGTCTCCTGCCTGACCAGGTGGGGGGAGTTGACCACATTCGAGACCGTCTGACGGCTCACCCGCGCACGTTCGGCGACGCTGTCCAGGTTGGGCCTGCTCGCCATCACGCCCCCCCGTCTCAGCCCTCTTGGGTCGCCGAAAGGAGGTGGACCCGTCCTTGGGCGATGTGATTTGATCGTCACAATCTCGTCGCCGCAGCCTGACTCGCCTTCGCTCTGCTGTCAAGATGTCGGGTCCGAACCGGTACAGACGCCACGCCGGTCGGTCGTACAGCTCGTGCCAAATTGCCGCGGTCGGTGTGGGGAGTCGGATCTTGACTCAGGCTCAGCGCCGCACCGCTGCTTCAAGGACGGTGCAGCCCGCGTTGCACAACCTCGCCATATGCCTGCGCGCGCCGACGCTAGCCGCGTCCGCCCTGGACGGGCAGCTGCGGGGCGACGGTGCCCAGGGTGTGCTGCACGGCGACGTGCGGGTGCTGTCCGTCGCCATCGTCAGGGTGAACGGGCAAGAGCCGGAAGCGATCTCCTCGGCCCGCCGCGGTGTCGGCGGCTACCGGTTCACCGGTCTGCTGCGCGCTCTGGGAACCCATCAGCCGGACCCGACGGTGCGCCTGGACCGGACCCGCGAGGTGTCTGTGGGCTGCTGCGCCGAGCGGCTGGTGTTGTCCTCGACGGCCTCCACTCCCGTCCCCATCCGTGTCGAGATCCACCTTGAGGCGGACCTGGCCGGGATCGACCTGCTCAAAGCCGGACGCGCGCGCCCCCCGGTGCGGCCTACCCTGCTCGGCGCCAGCGCGGTGGTCTGGCGCGAAGGCACGACCACCAGCACTGTGACGATGCTGAAACCAGAGCAGCACTGCCGCCTGGAGGCTCATTCCGACGGCGCCACCTGGACGTGGGAGGGTGTGCTCGCCCCGCGCACCTCGACGGAGCTGGGCTGGGACCTCGTGGTCGAGGACGCCGGCGCGGTGGTGGGACCCGCCCCCGGGCGGGTCCCCTGGTCGACCCCATTGGTGCACGCCGACGACCGCCGGCTAGGCGTGTGGCTGCAGGCCTCCCTTGCCGACCTGGATGGGCTACGGATGGTCACAACCGCCCAACCCCACGACGTGTTCGTGGCCGCCGGGGCGCCTTGGTACCTCACCCTGTTCGGGCGCGACAGCATCTGGGCGGCTCGGATGGTGCTACCCCTTGGGACTGGGCTGGCCGCCGGCACGCTGCGGGCGTTGGCCGCGCGGCAGGGGACGATTCACGACGGCCCGAGCCAGCAGCAGCCCGGCAAGATTCTCCACGAGCTCCGCCGCACCGAGACGGTGCTGAACGAGGCCGGCGGCCACCTCCCCGCGACGTACTACGGAACAGTCGACGCGACGCCGCTGTGGGTGTGCCTGTTGCACGACGCCTGGCGGTGGGGAATGGCCTCCGAGGAGGTGCAGCAGCTGCTTCCCGCCGCCAAGGCCGCCCTGGACTGGCTCCTGTTGTGGGCTGACCCCGACGACGACGGCTTCATCGAGTACGTCGACTCCGAAGGGACGGGTCTGACTAATCAGGGCTGGAAGGACAGCGGGGACTCGGTGCGCTTCGACGACGGGACGCAGGCGAGCGCGCCGATCGCCCTCGCCGAAGTCCAGGGCTACGCCCACGAGGCGTTTGCGCACGGTGCCGACCTCTTGGAGGCCTTCGGAGTGCCCGGTACCGAGCCCTACCGGCAGCGTGCGGCGCAGATGAGAACGGCCTTCGCGAGAGGGTTCTGGGTCACCGGGCAGGATCGCCGCTACCCGGCCCTAGCCCTGGACGCCGACAAGCGGCGGGTTGACGCGGTCGCCAGCAACATGGGTC
>JALYQN010000456.1 GCA_030855835.1 Actinomycetota bacterium
GGGCGGCACCGGCGGGGGTGGCGGGGGCGGCGGCACCGGCGGGGGTGGTGCGTGATGAGCGCCGCCACGCCGGCACCCGTGGGGATTCCGCAGCAGGTGCCGCGCCGGCGCCGCGGAACCGAGCTGGTGCTACTGGTAGCCGCCCTGGTGGTCGGGGTCGGCGCATTCGTCACCGCCGAGCTCGGGTACGCGGGCGAGATCCCCGACAACCTCGTCAGCGTCGCTGGCGGCTTCGTCGCGCTGGCGGTGATCGCGCATGTGGCGGTCCGGCTGCTGGCACCGTACGCAGACCCGGTGCTGCTGCCGCTGGTGGTCATGCTGAACGGGCTCGGGTTGGCGATGATCAACCGGATCGACCTCGATCTGGTGGCCAACACCGACGACGGGCCGTTCGCCGGTCAGCAGGTGCTGTGGACCATGATCGGGGTGAGCGGCTTCGTCATCGTGCTGGCGCTGCTGCGCGACCACCGCCGGCTGCAGGCCTTCACCTACACCCTCGGCCTGGCAGCCATCGTACTGCTGCTCCTACCGCTGCTGCCGGTCATCGGTCGCGAGATCAACGGCGCCCGGATCTGGATCCGCGTCGGGCCGCTCGGCTTCCAACCCGGAGAGGTCGCCAAGATCTTCCTGGTTGTCTTCTTCGCCGGCTATCTGGTGGTCAAGCGCGACGCGCTGGCGCTTGCTGGTCGCCGGTTCGCCGGCATCGACCTCCCCCGCGGCCGCGACCTGGGCCCGATCCTCGTGGCGTGGCTGGTCAGCCTCGGCGTGCTGGTCTTCCAGCGCGACCTGGGCTCGTCGCTGCTGTTCTTCGGCCTGTTCGTCGTACTGCTGTACGTCGCGACTGAGCGGGTCGGCTGGATCGTGGTGGGCGGATTGCTGTTCGCGGGCGGGTCGTGGTTCGGATACCTGACCTTCGCGCACGTGCAGGAACGGGTCACCGGCTGGCTGGACCCCTTCAGCGACACCGATGCCTACTACCAGATCGTGCAGGGCCTGTACGGTCTTGCGTTCGGTGGCATGGTCGGCACCGGGCTCGGCCAAGGTGACCCGTCGCTGACCCCGTTCTCGTACTCCGACTTCATCGTCACCTCGCTAGGCGAGGAGCTCGGGCTGGCCGGTCTGATGGCGATCATCTGTGCTACGGGCTGATCGTGGAGCGCGGACTGCGGATCGCCCTGTTGTGCCGCGACGCGTTCGGCAAGCTGCTGGCCGCCGGGCTGGCGGTGTCGTTCGCGCTACAGGTCTTCGTGGTGGTCGGGGGGGTGACCCGGCTAATCCCGCTCACCGGCCTGACCACGCCGTTCCTGTCCTACGGCGGCTCGTCACTGGTCGCCAACTGGGCGATCGTCGCCCTGCTGCTGCGGATCAGCCACGGCACCCGGCGTCCGGCCCCACAGGTGACCCCGCTGCAGGCCGACGATGCCACCCAGGCGGTGCGGCTGCCGTGAACCGACCGATCCGGGTGCTGGCGGTCTTCTGCGGTGTGCTGTTCCTGGCGCTGCTGCTCAACTCCACGTACGTACAGTTCGTCGACGCCGAGGACCTCAATGACGACGCCGGCAACCGACGCGTCCTGGACGAGCAGTTCTCGCGGGAACGGGGACCGATCCTGGTGGCCGGCGAGCCGGTGGCTCGCAGCATGAAGACCGACGACGAGTTCGACTACCAGCGGGTATACCGGGAGACGGAGCTGTATGCCCACCTGACCGGGTACTACTCCTACGTCCAGGGCAGCAGCGACGTCGAGCTCAGCGCGAACGAGATCCTTGCGGGCAGCGACCCGATCCTGTTCGTCAACCGGGTGGTCGACCTCATCGGTAACGAGCAGCCGCGCGGCGGCAGCGTCCAGCTGTCGATCGACCCCGCTGCGCAGCAGGCAGCTCTGGACGGGCTGGACGCGTTGGCCGGCGACCCCAGCGGGGCGGTCGTGGCGCTCGAACCGGACACCGGCGCGGTTCTTGCGATGGTCGCGTCGCCGTCGTACGACCCCAACCTGCTGGCCTCGCACGACCTCTCCGAGGCCTCGCGGGCCGCGAAAGAGCTAGCTCGGGCCAGCAGCGAGCCCCTGCTCGACCGCACCCGCGAGAACTCGTACTTCCCGGGCTCGACGTTCAAGCTGGTCACGGCCGCCGCCGCGCTGGAGAGCGGCAAGTACACCCCGGAGACACTGGTTCCCGGCGGACCGACGCTGGACCTACCGGACTCTCCGCAGGTGCTGACCAACGACGTGGAGGCGTGCGGCAGTGCAGACATCACGCTGACCCAGGCACTGGCACTGTCGTGCAACGTGTCGTTCGGGTCGGTCGGCCTCGACCTCGGCAACGAGGTGCTGCAGGACCAGGCCGAGGCGTTCGGCTTCAACGACGAGCAGACCAACTACCTGGACGGCCTGCGGGTGGTGCGGAGCACCTACCCGAGCGAGGCGCCCGGCCCGTTCGCCGCGTACAACGCCATCGGCCAGTTCGAGGTCAGCGCGACACCGCTGCAGATGGCGATGGTGGCCGCCGGTATCGCCAATGACGGCACGGTGATGGCGCCATACGTCATCGACGAGGTCCGCTCCCCCGATCTCGAGGTGGTCGAGAGTGCCGATTCGGAGGAGCTCAACGAGGCGGTCTCATCCGAGGTCGCCGACCAGCTGACCGACATGATGGTCAGCGTCGTCGACGACGGAACCGCCGGTGAGGCAGCCATCGAGGGCGTCGAGGTGGCGGCCAAGACAGGCACCGCCGAGCGCTCCGAGCAGCTCGCCCCGTATGCCTGGTTCGTCTCCTTCGCGCCGGCCGACGACCCGCAGGTCGCCGTCGCCGTCTTCATCGAGGACGCCGCAGTCGCGCGGGAGCTCATCTCTGGTGGCGGGCTGGCCGGGCCGATCGCCCGGCAGGTCATGGAGGCGGTGGTCGAGCAGTGAGTCCGCGCAGCGGCATGCAGGTCGCGGGGCGCTACCGGCTCGGCCAGCGGATCGCCGTCGCTGGCATGGTCAGGCTGCTCAAGCCCGAGTACGCCGACGACGCCTCCCGGACGCGGTTCCTGGCCGAGGACCGGGGGAGCCGACCGTGAGCGACCAGCAACCCGAGCCCGGTCGCCTCGTCCTCGGCGAGCGTTACGAGGTGGGGGCGCTCATCGGCCGCGGGGGGATGGCCGACGTACGGGCCGGCCACGACTCCCGGCTCGGCCGGACCGTGGCGATCAAGCGGCTCCGCCCGGACCTGGCCAGCGATCCGACCTTCCAGGCCCGCTTCCGCCGGGAGGCGCAGTCGGCTGCCTCCCTCAACCATCCCGCCATCGTGGCCGTGTACGACACCGGCGACGAGGTCACCGCGAACGGCAGCCAGGTGCCGTACATCGTGATGGAGCACGTCGACGGCTACACCCTTCGCGAGCTCATGCGCGAGGGCCGCAAGATCCTGCCCGAGCGGGCACTGGAGATCACCGCGGACGTGCTGTCAGCGCTGGACTACTCCCATCGCGCCGGGATCGTGCACCGCGACATCAAGCCGGCAAACGTGATGCTGACCCCGAACGGTCGGGTCAAGGTGATGGACTTCGGGATCGCCCGCGCGATCTCGGACTCGTCGTCAACGATGACCGCGACGGCGGCGGTCGTCGGGACCGCGCAGTACCTGTCGCCGGAGCAGGCCCGCGGCGAGCAGGTGGACGCCCGCAGCGACATCTACTCCACCGGCTGCCTGCTGTTCGAGCTGCTCACCGGCCGGCCGCCGTTCATCGGTGACAGCCCGGTCTCAGTGGCCTACCAGCACGTACGGGAGGATCCGCCGTCCCCGTCGGACCTGCAGCCGGACGTGCCGCCGGAGACCGACGCCATCGTCACGCGTGCACTGGCGAAGAAGACCGGCGACCGGTACCAGTCGGCAGCACAGATGCGCGCC
>JALYQN010000464.1 GCA_030855835.1 Actinomycetota bacterium
CGCCGGGCCGGGCTGCTACCCGACCGTCAGCACCCTCGCCCTGCTCCCCGCGATTGCGGCCGGGCTGGTGGACAGCAGCGACGTGGTGGTGATGGCGGTCTCCGGCAGCTCCGGGGCGGGCAAGTCGCCCGAGCCGCACCTGCTCGGTGCCGAGCTGTTCGGCTCGGCCGCGGCGTACGGCGTCGGCGGCGTCCACCGGCATACGCCCGAGATCGAGCAGGCCCTCCGCACGGTCACCGAGGACGAGGTACGGGTGTCGTTCACCCCGGTCCTGGTCCCGATGGCACGTGGCATCCTCGCCACTTGTACCGCGCCGGTTCGCCCGGGCGTGCACGCCGACGACGTTCGCAACGCGTACGAGAAGGCCTACGCCGACGAGCCGTTCGTGCAGCTGCTGCCCGAAGGCTCCTGGCCGGGGACCAAGGCGGTGCTCGGCTCGAACATGGTGCACCTGCAGCTGGACGTCGACCAGCGGGCCGGGCGGGCGGTGGTCGTCGGAGCCGTTGACAACCTCACCAAGGGCACTGCGGGAGCGGCGGTGCAGTGCGCGAACCTCGCGCTCGGCCTGCCGGAGACCGCCGGGCTGCCGACCGTTGGCGTCGCGCCATGAGTGTCACCGCCCCAGGCGGGTTCCGGGCGGCCGGCGTGCACGCCGGCCTGAAGCCGAGCGGGCGGCCCGACGTCGCTCTGGTGGTCAACGACGGGCCGGACTGCGCCGCCGCGGCCGTGTTCACCACGAACCGGTGCGTCGCGCACCCCGTGCTCTGGAGCCGGCAGGCGCTGTGCGACGGGGTCGCACGGGCGGTGCTGCTCACCTCCGGCGGCGCCAACTGCTTCACCGGCCCGGACGGCTTCGCCCTGACCCACGAGACGGCTGAGGCGGTGGCCGTCCAGCTCGGTGCCGGCGCGATCGACGTGCAGGTGTGCGCCACCGGGCTGATCGGAGTGCTGCCCGACCGTGGCCGCACGTTGGCCGGGGTCGAGCAGGCGACCGCATCGCTCGATGCCGACGGGGGTGACGCCGCTGCCGAGGCGATCCTCACCACCGACTCGGTGCCCAAACAGACACTCGTCGAGGAGGGCGGCTACAGCGTCGGCGGGATGGCAAAGGGCGCGGGGATGCTGGCCCCGTCGCTGGCCACGATGCTCGTGGTGCTCACCACCGACGCGGTCGCGGATGCGCCCACCTGCGATGCCGCGTTACGGGCGGCCACCCGCGAGACCTTCGACCGGCTGGACTCCGACGGCTGCACCTCCACCAACGACCAGGTGCTGCTGATGAGCAGCGGCCGGTCCGGGGTGCGACCCACTTACGACGCCCTGGCGAGCACCCTGCGCACCGCCTGCCACGAGCTGGCCATGCAGCTGCTCGCAGACGCCGAAGGCGCCGACCACGAGATCGCCGTACGGGTGACCGGAGCGGCGAGTGAGGACGACGCCGTCGAGGTCGCCCGCTCGGTGGCGCGCAGCAACCTGTTCAAGGCCGCCGTCTTCGGTCGGGACCCCAACTGGGGGCGGATCCTGGCCAGCGTAGGCACCACGTCGGCGGCGTACGACCCGCTCGACCTCGACGTGACGCTGAACGGGATACGGGTGTGTCGCGCCACCGCGGCGGCCGACCCGGCGGACCGCGTCGACCTGTCCGGCCGACAGGTCGACGTGCTTGTCGACCTCAAGGTCGGCAACGCCACCGCCACGGTGTGGACCAACGACCTGACGCATGCATACGTGCACGAGAACTCGGCGTACTCGACGTGACCGGCGTGACATGACCGGCGCGACATGACCGGCCTGACATGAGCGGCGCGACATGACCGGCGCCACGCTCACATGCGACCGCCAGGCGGCGCTGGCAAAGGCCGCCACCCTGGTCGAGGCGCTGCCCTGGCTGGAGCGACTGCACGGTCGGATCGTGGTGGTCAAGTACGGGGGCAACGCCATGACCGACCCGGGCCTGCGGCAGGCGTTCGCCCAGGACGTGGTCTTCCTGTGGTACGCCGGGCTGCGACCGGTCGTCGTGCACGGCGGCGGACCGCAGATCACCAGCATGCTCGCCCGACTCGGCATCGAGTCCGAGTTCCGCGGTGGCCTTCGGGTGACGACACCCGAGGCGATGGACGTCGTACGCATGGTCCTTGTCGGCCAGGTCGGGCGTGAGCTGGTCGGGCTGCTCAACGAGCACGGGCCGCTCGCGGTAGGGCTGAGCGGCGAGGACGCCGGGCTGTTCACCGCTGCCCGCACCGGCGCCCTGGTCGCCGGCGAGATGGTCGACGTCGGGCTCGTCGGCGACGTCGTAGACGTGGCCCCCGGGTCCGTGTGCGACCTCATCGACGCCGGCCGGATCCCGGTCGTGGCCGGGGTTGCACCCGATGGGGACGGTCAGGTGCACAACATCAACGCCGACACCGCGGCCGCCAGCCTCGCGGTCGCGCTCGGCGCGGAGAAGCTGGTGGTGCTCACCGACGTCGAGGGGCTGTACGCCGACTGGCCCGCCGGCGGCGAGGTGGTCAGCGAGATCCGGGCGGCCGGGCTGGCCGGGCTGATGCCGACCCTTTCCACCGGGATGGTCCCGAAGATGCAGGCCTGCCTGCGGGCGGTGCACGGCGGGGTGCCACGGGCGCACGTCCTCGACGGACGGGTGCCGCACGCGCTGCTGCTCGAGGTGTTCACCGACGCCGGCGTGGGCACCATGGTGCTGCCATGAGCCTTGCCACCGCCACCTGGACCGGCCGGCACGCCGACGCGGTGATGAACACCTACGGCCCGGTCCGCCGGGTGCTGGTGCGAGGCGAGGGCTGTTACGTGTGGGACGAGGTCGGCACCCGCTACCTGGATCTGCTCGCCGGAATCGCCGTCAACGCGCTCGGCCACGCCCACCCCGCCGTCGTCGAGGCGGTCTGCAGCCAGGTCGCGACCCTCGGCCACGTGTCGAACCTGTTCGCCAGCCGGCCACAGGTCGAGCTTGCCGAGCGGCTCGTCGACCTGCTCGGCGGGTCGGGCAAGGTGTTGTTCGCCAACTCGGGCGCCGAGGCCAACGAAGCCGCGCTGAAGCTGTCCCGCCGCACCGGGCGCACCCGGGTGGTGGCTGCCGAGGGGTCCTTCCACGGCCGTACCCTGGGCGCCCTGGCCCTCACCGGCAAGGCTGCCATCCGGCAGCCCTTCGAGCCGCTGCCCGGCGCGGTCTGCTTCGTGCCGTACGGCGACACCGCGGCGCTGGAGCGGGCGGTCGACGACCGGACCGCCGCCGTGGTGCTGGAACCGGTGCAGGGGGAGGCCGGGGTGATAGTTCCGCCTGCCGGCTACCTGCCCGCGGCACGGGAGGTCACCGCCCGACGCGGCGCGCTGCTGTGGCTGGACGAGGTGCAGACCGGGATCGGCCGGACGGGGGACTGGTTCGCTCATGCCCGCGATCTCGGACCAGACCGGCGGCCCGATGTCGTGACCCTCGCCAAGGGTCTGGGCGGTGGGATGCCGATCGGTGCCTGCGTCGGGCTCGGTGCTGCCGCCGACCTGCTCGAGCCCGGCCAGCACGGCAGCACCTTCGGCGGCAACCCGGTCGCCGCTGCAGCGGCTCTGGCCGTGCTGGCCACGATCGAGACCGACGGACTGCTCGCACAGACCCACCGCGTCGGCGAGCAGCTGCGCTGCGGGCTGCGCGCGCTGGGCCATCCCGCCGTGCGGGAGGTGCGGGGGCCCGGCCTCCTGGTCGGCACCGCGCTGAGCCGTCCAGTCGCCGCCGCGGTCGCGGGGGCAGCTCTTTCGGCTGGGTTCATCGTCAACGACTGCACGCCGACGTTGCTCCGGACGGCGCCGCCGTTGGTGCTGGAGACCGGGCACGTCGACGCCTGGCTGGACGCGCTGCCCGCACTGCTGGACGCTGCGCCATGACCATCAGAC
>JALYQN010000467.1 GCA_030855835.1 Actinomycetota bacterium
GACGGCGAGCGTGGACGCAGCCGGCCAGGCGGTAGGGCAGCAGCTGTTGGGAGGCCAGGAACGGGTGCTGCACCTGCCGCGCCAGGGGGTCGTCGCGAAGGAGACGCTGAAGTGGCTGCGCGGTCCGGACGGGGCAGGGGTGGTGGCGCTGGCGCCGAGGATGCTGCCCGAGTGGGAGCCGCTGGACGGTTCCGTGGTCTCCCTGCCCACCTCCTCCGGCACGCTGGACGCGGTGGTCGCCGACCCCGCCCTGGCCGGCGGCGGCCCAGCGCCCGGCGAGCAGTTGACAGCCCTGCAGGTGCGTCAGCGGCTGCTCGCCGAGACCGCGCTGCTCGGGATCGAGACCGCCGCCGCCGGGCAGCCGTCCACGACGGCCACCTTCGTCGCGCCGCCTGAGTGGGACCCCGGGCCGGACTGGCCGCTGAGCGACTTCTTCGCCGGGCTGGACGTGGCGTGGCTGCAGCCGGTAGCGCTGGACGACCTGCTCACGGCGCGGCGGCCGTACCCCGGCCCGACGGGGGTGGTCGACGTCGACGGCGAGCCGGTGGCCGAGTTGCTCCCCGAGTCCATGGTGCTGGCCTCCGCCGAGCTCGACGGCAGGGTGCGGGTCCTGACCAAGCTCGTCGACGGCGGTGCCCCGCTGACCCGCTGGTACGACGCGGCAGTTGCCCTCGGCGTGTCATCTGCAGGGCTGCGGGACGGCGAGGACCGGCTGCGTCAGACCGAGCGCGCCATCGCCGAGGTGCGGCAGGCCCTGCGCGACGTGACCATCACCGGTCCCCAGTTCGTCACCTTGTCCAGCGCACGCGGCCGCTTCCCGCTCACGGTGACCAACCGGCTCGACCGACCCGTCACGGTGTCGGTGGCGGTGCTCACCGAGGACGCCGAGCCGGTGCCCGGGGCCCAGTTCGACACCGGTGAGTCCCTCACCATCCGGCCGGGAAGAAGCGACACCGTGGCCGTAGACACCCGCGTCGGGCGGGCCGGCGTTACCAGCGCCAAGGCGTATCTGCTGACCAAGAACGGACGTCGGTTCGGCACCCCGCTGTCGTTCAGCCTGCGCACCAGCGCCGTTGGCACCGTGATCTGGGTGATCCTGGGCCTGGCGTGCGCGGTGCTGGTCTTCGCCATCGCGCGCCGGCTGGTGCGCCGAGCCCGCGGCCTGCCGGTGACCGGCTCGTCCAGGTCGGCCCGGTGAGGCAGGAGGACCGCTCCCGGCTGCTGTCAGCCGGTGCGGTGATGGCCGGCGGCACGGTGGTGTCGAGGCTGACCGGGTTCGTCCGCGGCGCGTTGTTGCTCGCCGTGCTCGGAAAGTCGCTCGACGCCGACTTGTTCACCCAGGCCAACACACTGCCGAACTCGCTGTACATCCTGGTCGCCGGCGGAGTGTTCAACGTGGTGCTGGTACCGCAGCTGGTCCGCGCCATGCGCACCGACCCCGACGGCGGGGAAGCCTTCGCCGAACGGCTGCTGAGCCTCGGTGTGCTGGTGCTTGCTGGCGCAAGTGCGGTGCTGTTGGTGGCGGTGCCCGCACTGGCCCACCTGGCCTACGACGGGGCGCTGTACAGCGACCGGCTGACCGCTCAGCGGGAGTCGGCGTACGACCTGATGCGCTGGTGCATGCCGCAGGTCTTCTTCTATGGCACGTTCGTGCTGATCGGCCAGATCCTCAATGCCCGTGAGCGCTTCGGGCCGATGATGTGGGCGCCGGTCGTCAACAACCTGGTCGCGTGCGCGGTGCTGGGGACGTACGCGGTGGTCTACGGCGCCAGCGACGCCAGCAACGGTTTCTCCACTGGTCAGGAGGTTCTGCTGGGCGCCGGTGCCACCGTGGGGATCGCGGTGCAGACGCTGGTGCTGATCCCGTACGCGCGGGCGGCGGGATTTCGCTTCCGACTGCGCCGGGACCTGCGGGGCTTCGGCCTGGGCCGCACGCTGCGCCTGGGCGCGTGGACGATCGCCTTCGTCATCGCCAACCAGGTCGCGTTCTTCGTCGTGACCCGGATCGCGACCGGCTCCTCCACCGAGGCCGCCCTGTCCGGCACCGAGGCCAGTGGCGTCACCGCCTACCAGAGCGCGTTCCTGGTCGCGCAGGTGCCGCACGCAATCATCACGGTGTCGCTGGTGACGGCGACGATGCCGATGCTGAGCCGGCTGTCCGCAGACGGCGATCTCGCCCAGGTCCGCGCCGAGATCGTGTCGACGATGCGGCTGGTGCTGGTGGCGATCGCACCGGTCGCGACCGCGCTCGCCTGCCTGTCAGGCACCATCGCCGCCGTCTTGTTCTCGTACGGCGCGCTGGACGGGCGGACCGCCAGCATCGGTTGGACGCTGGCCGCGTTCGCCCCCGGTCTGCTCCTGTTCTCGGTGCACTACCTGGTGCTGCGCGGCTTCTACGCCCAGGAGGACACCCGCACGCCGTTCCTCGTCCAGCTGGTGGTGAGCGCGGCCAACATCACGGCCGCGGTGGCGTTGACGCGCGACTCACCGACCGACGAGGTGGCGACCCGGCTGGCGCTGGCATACGCCGTGTCCTACC
>JALYQN010000480.1 GCA_030855835.1 Actinomycetota bacterium
GCCCTACCAGCCTCGGTGCTCGTCCCTGTCGTACCGCTGGAACCTGAACGGCGCGGACGGACCGGACGGTCCCGGCGGGCCTGCCGCAGCGCGGTCTCAGCCGCCTCGCGGTCGGCCCGGCTCTGCACGATGTCGCCCTTGTAGATCCAGACCTTGACGCCGATCCGGCCGAACGTCGTTTTGGCCTCGTAGAAGCCGTAGTCCACGTCGGCGCGCAGCGTGTGCAGCGGGACCCGACCCTCCCGGTAGAACTCCGAGCGAGACATCTCGGTCCCGCCGAGTCGACCCGAGCACTGCACCTTGACGCCCAGGGCGCCACTGCGCATGGTCGTCTGCAGAGCCTTGCGCATGGCGCGGCGGAACTGCACCCGCCCGGACAGCTGCTCGGCCACGCCCTGGGCGACCAGCTGCGCATCGAGCTCGGGGTTCTTGACCTCCAGGATGTTCAGCTGGACCTGCTTGGCGGTGAGGTTCTCCAGCTCGCCTCGGATCCGCTCGGCCTCCGCGCCGCGGCGGCCGATGACGATGCCCGGCCGGGCGGTGTGGATGTCGACGCGTACCCGGTCCCGGGTCCGCTCGATCTCGACCTTGGAGATCCCGGCCCGGTCCATCCCCTTGGACAGCAGCCGCCGGATCTTGACGTCCTCGCCGACATAGGCGCGGTAGAGGTCGCCGGCGTACCAGCGGGACTTGTGGTCGGTCGAGATGCCGAGCCGAAAGCCGTTCGGGTTGACCTTCTGTCCCACTTATCGGGCCCTGCCCTTCTTGCTCGTGACCTGGTTCGCGGCCCGAGGGGCCACGACCACGGTGATGTGGCAGGTGCGCTTGCGGATGCGGTAGGCACGGCCCTGCGCACGGGGACGGAACCTGTTGAGCGTCGGGCCCTCATCCACGTTGGCCTTGGCGACCACGAGCTCGCGCCGGTCCAGCTCCTCGACGGTCTCGGCGTTCGACACCGCGCTCGCGAGCGTCTTGCGCACCGTCTCTGCGGCCGCCTGCGGGGCGAACTGCAGCAGCGACAGCGCATCCTCCACGTCCCGGCCGCGAACGAGGTCGACGACGCGACGAGCCTTCCGCGGCGTGACGCGCACGAACCGCGCCACCGCGAATGCGCCGAGGCCGTCACCCAGCAGGGAGTCCCGGCGGGCACTCACGCGCCTGCGCTCTTCGACACTCATCTCATTCTCTCTCGTCGTCTCGTTCTGAGGGCTCTCGTCACCGCATCAGCGGCGGCGGCTCTTACGGTCATCCTTGTCGTGGCCGCGAAAGGTCCGGGTTGGAGCAAACTCACCAAGCTTGTGGCCC
The DNA here is from genome assembly GCA_030855835.1 of Actinomycetota bacterium. Lineage (GTDB taxonomy): Bacteria > Actinomycetota > Actinomycetes > Propionibacteriales > Nocardioidaceae > JACCVL01. Next base: position 1,306 of record JALYQN010000480.1, read on the forward strand.
ACCATCGCCTCGGTCACGAACACCGGCACGTGCTTGCGACCGTCGTGCACCGCGATGGTGTGACCGAGCATGGCCGGCACGATCATCGAGCGGCGCGACCAGGTCCGGATCACATTCTTGCTGCCCGCTTCGTTCTGCGTGTCCACCTTCTTGATCAGGTGGCCGTCGACGAAGGGACCCTTCTTGAGGCTGCGTGGCATCTGTCAGTCCTCTCTCAGCGCCGTTTGCCGGACTTGCGGCGGCGGACGATCAGCTGGTCGCTGGACTTGTTCTTGCGGGTCCGGCCCTCCGGCTTGCCCCAGGGCGAGACGGGGTGCCGGCCGCCGGACGTCTTGCCCTCCCCGCCACCGTGCGGGTGGTCGACCGGGTTCATCGCCACCCCGCGTACGGTCGGTCGCCGGCCCTTCCAGCGCATCCGGCCGGCCTTGCCCCAGCTGATGTTGGACTGCTCGGCATTCCCGACCGCGCCCACGGTGGCGCGGCAGCGCACGTCCACAAAGCGCATCTCGCCGGACGGCAGCCGCAGCTGGGCCCGGTTGCCTTCCTTGGCGACCAGCTGGGTGGACGCGCCCGCCGAGCGGGCCATCTTGGCGCCGCCGCCGGGGCGCAGCTCGATGGCGTGCACCGTGGTGCCCACCGGGATGTTGCGCAACGGCAGGTTGTTGCCCGGTCGGATGTCGGCCGAGATGCCCGCCTCGACACCGGTTCCCTGTCGCAGCCCCTGCGGCGCGATGATGTAGCGCTTGTCACCGTCTGCGTAGTGCAACAGCGCGATCCGAGCGGTGCGGTTCGGGTCGTACTCGATGTGGGCGACGGTCGCCGGTACACCGTCCTTGTCGTAGCGGCGGAAGTCGATGATCCGGTACGCCCGCTTGTGCCCACCGCCCTGGTGCCTGGTGGTGATGCGGCCCTGGTTGTTGCGGCCGCCGTTCTTGGGCAGGGGGCGCACCAGCGACTTCTCCGGCGTGCTTCGGGTGATCTCGACGAAGTCCGCCACCGAGGAGCCACGGCGGCCCGGGGTGGTCGGCTTGTACTTGCGAACGGCCATGTGTCCTCAGTCCCCGTCAGCTCGCCGGTCCGGAGAAGATGTCGATGCGCTCGCCCTCGGCAACGCTGACGATGGCCCGCTTGGTGTCCGGTCGTCTGCCCCACCCGATCCGGGTCCGGCGACGCTTGCCGGGCCGGTTCGCGGTGTTGACCGCGGTCACCTTTACCTCGAACACCTGCTCCACCGCGACCTTGATCTCGGTCTTGTTGGCGTCCGGACGTACGAGGAACGTGTACTTGTTCTGGTCGAGCAGCCCGTAGCTCTTCTCGCTCACCACCGGCGCGATGAGCACGTCGCGCGGGGTACGGCGCATCATCGTCATGCACCTGCCTCCTGCTCCGGCTCGGGCTGGTCCTGGTCTGCCTGCGTGGCCTTGGCACGTGGTCGCTGCTTGGCCGCCTGCTTGTCGACCAGGGACTCGTACGCGGCCCTGGTGAAGATGACGTCGTCGCTCAGCAGCACGTCGTAGGTGTTCAGCTGGTCCACCGTGACCAGGTGAATGGTGTCCACATTGCGCAGCGACAGTCGCGAGGTGGAGTCGGCGCGCTCGACGACCACGAGGGCTCTCGGCCGCTCGGAGACGTGGCGCAGGGCGCGGAGGGCCTGCTTGGTGGACGGTGCGGCGCCGTCGACGAGGCTCTCGAGGACGTGCACCCTGCCCTCACGGGCACGGTCCGACAGCGCGCCGCGCAGAGCCGCGGCCTTCATCTTCTTCGGGGTCCGCTGGTCGTAGCTGCGCGGCGTCGGGCCGTGTGCCACCCCACCGCCGGTGAACTGCGGTGCTCGGATGGAGCCTTGCCGGGCCCGGCCGGTGCCCTTCTGCCGGTACGGCTTGGCGCCGCCTCCGGCGACCTGGCCGCGGTTCTTGGTGTTGTGCGAGCCCTGCCGTGCGGCCGCCTGCTGGGCGACGACGACCTGGTGGATCAGCGGCACGTTGACCGGCACGTCGAAGATCTCTCCTGGCAGGTCCACCGACCCGGAGCGGTTGCCGGTCGCGTCGAGCACGTCGATGGTCGTCACGGCGTCGCTCCCGCCCCTGCACCCTGGACCGGCGCGGCCTTGGCACCGGTACGGATCAGCACCAGACCACCCCGCGGCCCGGGGACTGCCCCGACGAGCATGATCAGTCCCTTGTCGACGTCCACCGAGTGCACGCTCACGTTCATGGTGGTCACCGTGTCTGCCCCCATCCGGCCCGCCATCTTCATGCCCTTGAACACCCTGCCCGGGGTGGCGCACGGCCCGACGCCGCGC
>JALYQN010000486.1 GCA_030855835.1 Actinomycetota bacterium
CCTATCGACAGAGCCTGCCCCCCGCACTCGGCGACGACACCCGCCCAGACGAGTCTGCGTAGTCGCAGCGTTGACGGGCCCACACCGCGCTGCGCCGGAACTGCGCCTCGAACAGCGCCTCCACAGCGCTGTACGCCGCGAACACGACGGTCACCGCGACAGTGACGTGGATCAGGAACGCGAGCGCGACGCCGGTGATCAGCCCGGCCACGTACTGCTTCAGCCACAGGACCGCCAGCAAGGCCGGCACGACGAGGGCGACGACAGCGCCGTGGCGCACTTCGGTCCACAGCGGGGCGTCGCCCATCCATGGCACCAGCTCGCGGCGGTCGAGCAGGTCGATGGTCGCCAGCGTGCCGCCCACCAGCACGGTGCCCACGGTGGCCGCAATGGCGCCGCAGAACCACAGCCGCCGCCACCAGGGCGCGCCGGTCGCCATCGTCGCCATGGTCACCGCGGTCCAGACCAGCCAGCGCCGCACCCGCGGCGTCTGCAGGTCACGCATCCCGTCGCGGAAGATCCGGTCCGCGGTTGCGCGGTCGATCGGCCGCTGGGCGACGTACGTCGGCGGGTCGGACTTGTTGTGTACCAGTCCGTCGTGCACCAGGGCCGCGGGCAGATGCTCACCGGTCTTCGGAACCAGCCAGATGAACAGCCGCGGCACCGAGGTGAGGTCGGTGCGGAAGGTGGCCAGGTTCGCCGGCACGATGACGGCCCCAACGTGCTCGTCCCAGTAGCCGATCGGCCGCTCCAGCTTGAACGTCTCCCGCCCGTCCTCCACCAGCTGGCGCAGGACGACGGTGTAGGGCCGGCTCGGGTCGCTGGGGTCGAAGAAACCACGGCCGGACATCTCCGGTGGCTTGGCGATGTTCGGGACCACCACCGGCTGTGCCGGTTGGCTCGCGTCGTCGATCACCCGCTCGAGCGCCGCCTGTACCGACAACGCCTCATCGGACATCACGTCGGACACGTCTCACCTCCGCCGCAGTTGAGGTGCATCTGATGCTGACGGGTGCGGTGTGGGCCCGTCAACGCTGCGACTACGCAGACTCGTCTGGGCGGGTGTCGTCGCCGAGTGCGGGGGGCAGGCTCTGTCGATAGGTGTGGCCGGACGGTACGTGGTCGATATCGACGATTGCGGCCGCCGGTGAGCCGGCAGTCCTGGTCGCGGAACAGGCCGAAGTCGCGCAGCCCGCCGGTGCAGTAGCGGGCGTCTGACTCCATCGCTACGAGCCGGCCGTCGACTGGGTCGCGGTGTTGACGATGTCGGCGATGACATCCGCGGGGATGGCGCCGTAGCCACGCAGCATCTTGGGCTGGTCGTCCAAGGCCCAGCAAAGTCGCCGCTGAGATGACCACCTGCCGGGGGGCCGGATAGTCAGGTGCGCTGGCGGGCGCCGGTCCGGGCGGCCGCCTCGGCGACCGCAGCATCTCGAGCGGCCGCCGCCTCTCGCTCGGTCAAGGTGCGATCGCGCGCCCGCAGGCGCAGCGCGAAGGCCAACGACTTGTGTCCCTCGGGCACCGGGGCGCCGCGGTAGACATCGAACAACCGCAACGACTCCAACAGGTCGCCCGCTCCGGACAGCAGGGCCGCGGCCACGTCGGCGACGGACACCTGCTCGTCCACGACCAGCGCCACGTCCTCCTTCGCCAGCGGCATGGTGGAGAAGTCCGGTGCCGCGACCACCACCGGCGCCGCCGCGAGCAGCGCGTCCAGGTCGACCTCGCCGTACGCCGTGCGGGCGGGCACCGCGAACGCCTCGCAGACCTTGGGGTGCAGCTCGCCGGCATGTCCGATCGACGCCTTGATCGTCGGGCCGTCGAGCAGCACCTCGGCGCAGCGACCGGGGTGCCAGGGCGCGACTGCGGCCGGCCGCACGTCCACGCGCACTCCGAGGCGCTCGGCGACCCGGCGCACGATCGCGATCGCATCCGCCCAGCTCGCCGGCTCGGCCGGGCCCCACCAGCCGGCGGGGCGGCGATCGCCGCTGAGCAGCACCGCGAGGTGGCGCGGCTGCGCGGGCAGCGCCGCGTCCAGCGCCTTCAACTCGTCGTCGTCCGGACGGCGGTCGACCGGCGGTGTCGGCGCCGTCGGCAGCCCGTCCGCACCGGGCAGGAACACCGGTGCCAGCAGACTCAGCGCCAGCGATGGCTGACCGCGACCGGCGTTGCGTGCCGCAGCGCCGAGCAGCGCCGGCGCCAGGGTGGTGTGCAGCCACGGCTGCCGCGACGACCCCGGGTTCGCGACCAACACCACGTTGCGGCGTTCGTCGTCGGCGGGCAGGCCCAGCCCATCGAGGTCCTCCGGGCCGACGAAGGGGTAGGCGATCACCTCGGTGCAGCCGGCTCCGGCGAGAACCTCGCCGACCCGCCGACGCAGCCGCTGCTCAGCGGTCAGACCACGTCCCAGTCGCGCCCGGGGCAGCACTGACGGAACCTGGTCGTAGCCGACGACCCTGGCGACCTCCTCCACCAGGTCGTACGGATCGGTCAGGTCCGGGCGCCAGGTCGGCGGGGTGACGGCGAACCCCCCTGGGCGGTCGGACACTTCACAGCCCACTGCCCGCAGCGAGCCCGCCGCCGTGGCGGCGTCGACATCGATCCCGGTGACCCGCGCACTAAGGTCGCCGGCGAGCTCGATCACCGGGCGGGTCGGCTCCGCGCCGAGCACGGTCGCGCCGGGCTCGATCACCCCGCCGCCGAGCCGGGTCAACAGGTCCGCGACCCGCTGCGCGGCCACCCATGGCAGCGCCGGGTCCACCCCACGCTCAAACCGGCGGGACGCCTCCGAGACCAGCCGGTGCCGGCGGGCGGTACGTGCAGCAGGCACCGGTGCGAAATGCGCCGCCTCGATCACTACCGCCGTGGTGGACGGGCCGATCTCCGTGGACTCGCCACCCATCACACCGGCCAGCCCGATCGGCCCGCGGCCGTCTGTGATCAGCAGGTCCTCTACGTGCAGGTCACGCTCGGTGTCGTCCAGGGTGCGCAGGCGCTCGCCGGGACGAGCCCGCCGGACGACGATCGGCCCCTGCAACCGGTTGCGGTCGTAACCGTGGATCGGCTGCCCGAGCTCGAGCATCACGTAGTTGGTGATGTCGACGGCCAGCGAGATCGGCCGCATCCCGGCCAGCTGGATGCGCCGGGCCAGCCAGGGCGGTGTCGGGGCCGAGGGGTCGAACCCGGTGACGGTGCGGGCCACGAACACCGGGCAGGCAGCGACGTCCTCGATGGCCACCGGGTACCCGGTCCCCTCCCCCGCGTCGACTCGCAGGTCAGCCGGGTCGCGGAACGCCGCACCATAGCCCAGGGCCGCCTCGCGAGCGACACCACGCACAGACAGCGCATACCCACGGTCGGTCCCGATCTCGAGCTCGATGACGTCGTCGCGCAGGCCAAGCAGAGCGCTGGCGTCGGCGCCCGGCTCGGCCGTGCCGGCCGGCAGCACGACGATCCCGGCGTGGTCGTCGCCGAGGCCGAGCTCACGCTCCGAGCAGATCATCCCGTCCGACAGGTGGCCGTAGGTCGTGCGCGCGGTGATCTCGAACCGTCCCGGCAGAACTGCTCCGGGCAGCGCCACCACGACCAGGTCGCCGGGGGCGACGTTCGGCGCTCCGCAGACGATGCCGCGCCCGCGGTCGTTGTCGCCGTGGTTGTCGCCGTGGTTGTCGCCGTGGTTGTCGCCGTGGTTGTCGCCGTG
>JALYQN010000489.1 GCA_030855835.1 Actinomycetota bacterium
CTCCAGCGCGGCGCGCACGTCGGGATCCAGGCGGTCGAGCGCGGCCACGGCGGCGCCCGTGGGAACGGCGATCTCGTCCTGCTCGACGCCGTCGAAGCGGGCCGTCGCGTCGCGCACCGCGTCGAGGCCACGGCGGGCGACGTCGGCACAGATGGGACGCACCGCGTCCAGCGCCGCCTCGACGTCAAACGCGGCGCGGGGCAGCTGCCCCGGGTCGACCGCCGCCGAGCGGTCGACGCCGCGCAGGTCGATGCGGCGGATCACGCGCCAACTGTACGGAGGTCGGCGCCAGGCGTCGCGGGCAACTACGTTGTGGACGTGGGCCTGCCGCTGCCGCTGTTCCCGCTCGGGACGGTGCTGTTCCCGGGGATGCCCCTTCCGCTGCTGGTCTTCGAGAACCGCTACCTCGCGATGATCGCCGACCAGCTGACCCGTCCGGAGGACCAGCGGCGGTTCGGGGTGGTCGCGATCAGGGACGGTTACGAGGTCGGCGAGCTCGCGGTGCACTCGGCACACCGGGTCGGCTGCGAGGCGGTGGTGCGAACGGTCAGCCAACGCGAGGACGGGCGCTTCGACGTGCTCGCGGTAGGGGGTCGTCGGTTCCGGGTCACCGGCATGGACGAGACCCGGTCGTACCTCGTCGGCGACGTGGCGTGGTACCGCGAGCCGCTCGGCGATGACGTCGACGTTGCCTGTACGCGGGCACTGGCGGCGTTCGAGGCGTACCGGGCCCGGCTGGGCAAGGTCCGCGGCGCTGACATAGTCGTCACCGACCTGCCCCGTGAGCCGCTGAAGCTGTCCTACGCCCTGGCCGCCGGCGGGCTGTTCATGCTCGGTGACCGCCAGGCGCTGCTGGAGCACGAGAACGCTGCTGCGCGGCTCACCCATCTGGCCGAGCTGCTGCGCGGTGAGACCGCGGCGATGACCGCGCTGCCGAGCCTGCCGGCCACCGACGTGATGCGCACCGGCTGGTCCCCCAACTGACCCACCCCGGGCCGCCCGGGTCAGTCGAAGACGAGCCGCTCGGTGGCGGTGGTGTAGTCACCGTCGACAGACACCGACAGGCCGAAGGCGCGCAGCACCTTGAGCCCCTCGCGCTCGTCATCCTCGAACTGGCCCTCCGGTTGCTCGGCGAGTTGGTCGGCCAGGGTCAGCGCCCGGTCGAAGTCGACAAAGGTGACCGCGGCTGCCTCCTGCGGGTCGGCCACCGCCGCCTGGTAGTTGGCGGACTCCCCCAGGTCGCCGCCGGCGGCCAGGTCGTCCGCGTACGCCTCGTCGAGGGCGATGACGCTCCCGCCACCGTCGACCTCCTGGTCATACAGGTCGAGTGGGTAGAACTGCCCGACGGCGCCTTCGACGCGGGTCACGAGGTCAGCCACGGCCACGATGTCGCTGCTGGTACGCACACCAAATCGGAACGCGGTCAGGTCGGGCTCCCCGGTCGCCGGGTCGAGCACGAGCGGCGCACCGTCGAAGGACAGGGCGAAGTCGTCACCGACCAGGGTCTGCAGGTCGTCCGGGAACTGCAGCCCGGTCGAGGTCTCCAGGTCGCGGGTGAAGCGGTCCACGGCACCGGGCTCGGTCCGGTTCAGGTTCTCCGACAGCTGCGCCCAGCCGGCCTCGATGAGGTCCGATCCGCCGGCGAACCCGTGCGCGAACAGCGTGCTGTCCGGCAGGGTCTGAACGGCCTCGGCGGTGTCGCCGAAGCCGGCGGGCACCCCATCGGCGGCGACGGCGACCTCGAGGCTGTCGGAGTTCGCCCGCAGCGACATCGCCACCGAGCTGATCTCGCCGAGACCGGCCAGCGCCGCTGCCTCGGCATAGTCATGGCCGTCGTTGCTGTCGCTCACCGACTCCACCACGGCTTCGAGGTCCACCCACGCCGACGCGATGCCCTCACCGTCAAGCGCCTCCAGATCCGCGGTGTAGTCCGCGTCCGCCGACAGCGGCGAACCCTCGGCCGCAGCGGCGAACCCGTCGGCCAGCTCCTGGGTCTCGGCCAGCAGCGCGTACTCGCCGACGAAGGCCACGCCCCCGGGCGCGTCGGGCATGTCGGCGAAACCGCACTCGCTCACAGCCTGCAGGCCCTCGCGAGCGGCGTCCTCGTCGCTCACCTGGAGCACGACCAGCCCGTCCGGGTCGTCCCCGGCAGCAGCTGGGATCGCCGCGACGCCGGCACGGTCGCCGAGCCATGGCTCGATGTCGTCGGCGTAGTCGATGCCGCTGCAGTCCTCGTTGTTGTCCAGCGCGAGCTCGAACAGGCGCTTGCGCAGGTCGTCGGTGTCAGACGTGATGCCCGTCTCCTCCTCGAACTGCGGTACCCGGCGCAGCAGGGCCAGCGCGTCCATCTTCTGGTCGGCGGACGGGTCGAGGTCCACCCGCAGGAAGCCGATCGCCGACGACGGGACCGCCTCGGCAGGCTGCGGACCGCCACCGTTGAGAGCCTGGAAGGCGAAGACAGCACCGCCGGCGAGCAGAACCACCACGGCCACGGCGGCGCCCACGATGATGCCGCGCCGACCCCCTCGTCCGGAGCCCTCGCCCTCGCCAGGGGTGGCGCCTGCGCGGTCGCGCGGCGGGTCGCCGCTGCCCAGCCACTCGGTGGGGGCGTGCTCGCCCGCGGCCGGTGTCCCATAGGTCTGACCAGGGTGCGGATGCGGACCCTGCGTCGAGTCGGCCACGACGTCCCCTCTCGCTCCCGGTGACGCGACGACCCTGCCGGAGGTCGCGCCCACCGACTGCGGATGTTAGTTGCGCGGCAGGTCGGGGAGGTGCAGACGACTGGCACGACTGACCGGTCGGTCCCGGTCGGTGACCGAAACGACGAGGAGCAGCCCAAGCAGCCCACCCACCTCCCAGGCAAGGAACATGCCCGGGGTCTGGACCTCCAGCGGCACCGAGATGGCCGTACCGGGAGTCCCCCCGGCCGCGGCGCGCTCGATGTCCACGTCGGGCGGACCGAGCGCGACACCCACCTGGTACGAGACGGCGGCGGCGGCCACCGCACCGAGCAAGACCCCCACGACAAGCGGCCAGCCGGCTCGGCGCAGCCACACCGTCGATACGGCGGCGACCACGAAGCCCACCACCAGTCCGATCACGGCGTATCGCACCTCCACCCCGAAGTACCGCCCTAGCTGCTCCTCGTCCAGCGTCGTGCGCATCCGCGTCACCGCGTACGCCGCCGGGTCGGCCCACCGGGCCCAGAGCACCCCGCCAGGCACCCCCGCCGCCCCGATCGCCACGATGGGGACCACCACCCCGCGCACCGGGTGCGCGGCATCCACCGCGGGTGTCATCTCGTCGAGCCTAGTGAGACGGGCGCGGTCAGCCGTCGAGGCAGCCCGGTCCCAGCAGCGACTCGAGATCGGCGCTCAGCCCCGGCGAGGCGGTCACCCGGAGTCGGTCGTCCAGGCGCAGCAGCGTGACCGAGCTCCCCGACCGCAGCCGCAGCCGCACCCGGCTGCCGCCGGGGTGGGCGGCCAGCAGCCGCTCCAGCCGCTCCACCGTCGGCACCGTGCAGCGTGCCGCGTCCAGGGTGACGACGACCGCGGGCTCGGGTGGTGAGGTCAGGTCGGGCGCGGTGACCTCGGTCGCGTGCACCTCGGGCACGTCGTCGCCGCGCTTGAGCCGGCCCTTGACCACGACGACGGTGTCCTCGACCAGCAACCCGGCCGCGAGCTGGTAGGTCATCGGGAAGCACTTAACGGTGACGGCGCCCTCGAGGTCCTCGAGCGTGACGGTCGCCCACGGGTCGCCCTTGCGGGTGAGCTTGCGCTGCACCGCCGTCACCAGCCCTGCCACCGTGACGCTGCTGCCGTCGGCGCGCTCCTCGTCGGTCACCACCTGGCCGACGCTGCAGTCCGAGGCGGCCGACAGGGCCCCCTCCAGGCCGTGCAGCGGATGGTCGGAGACGTACAGCCCGAGCATCTCCCGCTCGAAGCCGAGCAGCGTCTGCTTGTCCCACTCGTGGATGTGATCGGGCACCCGGATGTCGACGCCGCCGAACGCCTCGTCACCCTGGTCGGTGAACAGCGAGTCCTGTCCGATCGCCTCGTTGCGCTTGATGTCGACGTAGGCGTCGACGGCCTCCTCGTGCACGGCGACCAGGGCCCGCCGACCGTGTCCGAGGGAGTCGAACGCGCCGGCCTTGGACAACGACTCGATGACCCGCTTGTTGCAGACCACGGCCGGCACCTTGGACAAGAAGTCGGTGAAGCTGTGGTAGCGCGCCTGCTCGGTACGGGCGGCGACGATCGCCGAGACAACATTGTGACCGACGTTGCGGATCGCGGTCAGCCCGAACCGGATGTCGGTGCCCACCGGGGTGAACGTCGCCTGTGACTCGTTCACGTCGGGCGGCAGCACCTTGATGCCCATCCGCCGGCACTCTCCCAGATAGACCGCCGACTTGTCCTTGTCGTCGCGGACGCTGGTGAGCAGGGCCGCCATGTACTCGGCGGGGAAGTGCGCCTTGAGGTAGGCGGTCCAGTACGACACCAGCCCGTACGCCGCGGAGTGGGCTTTGTTGAACGCGTAGTCGGAGAACGGGACCAGCGTGTCCCACAGCGTCCGCATGGCCTTGGTGGAGAAGCCGTTGGCGGTCATCCGTTCGGAGAAGGTGGAGAACTGTGCGTCCAGCTCCGCCTTCTTCTTCTTGCCCATTGCGCGCCGCAGCAGGTCGGCCTCTCCGAGCGTGTAGCCGGCGACCTTCTGCGCGATCGCCATCACCTGCTCCTGGTAGACGATCAGCCCGTACGTCTCGTCGAGGATCTCGGCCAGCGGTTCGGCGAGCTCGGGATGGATCGGCGTGACGACCTCCCGGCCGTTCTTGCGGTTGGCGTAGCGGTTGTGCGAGTCGGCGCCCATCGGTCCTGGCCGGTACAGCGCACCCACGGCGGAGATGTCGGCGAAGCAGTCCGGCCGCATCGACCGCAGCAGCGAGCGCATCGGTCCACCGTCGAGCTGGAACACACCAAGGGTGTCGCCGCGGCCCATCGCCGCGAACGTCTCGGCGTCGGTGAGCGGCAGGTCCTCGAGCACGACGCTCTCGGAGCGGTTGGTCTCGATGTTGGCCAGCGCGTCGTCGAGCACGGTGAGGTTGCGCAGCCCGAGGAAGTCCATCTTGGTCAGACCGAGCCGCTCACAGGTCTCGTAGTCGAACTGGGTGATCACCGCGCCGTCCTGTTCGCGGCGCATGATCGGGATCACGTCCATCAGCGGCGAGCTGGACATGATCACCCCGGCGGCGTGCACCCCCCACTGCCGCTTGAGACCCTCGAGGCCGCGGGCAGTGTCGACCACCTTGCGCACGTCCTCGTCGTGCTCGTACAGCCCACGGAACTCGCCGCCGTCGGCGTACCGGCCGTGCGCGGAGTCGAACACGGTCGCCAACGGCAGGTCCTTGCCCATCACCGCGGCCGGCATCACCTTGGTGATGCGCTCACCGGTGGCGAACGGGTAGCCGAGCACCCGAGAGGCGTCCTTGACCGCCTGCTTGGCCTTGATCGTCCCGTACGTCACGATCTGGGCGACCCGGTCGTCGCCGTACTTGTCGGTGACGTAGCGGATCACCTCGCCCCGCCGCCGCTCGTCGAAGTCCACGTCGAAGTCGGGCATCGACACCCGGGCCGGGTTGAGGAACCGCTCGAAGATCAGCCCGTGCACCAACGGGTCGAGGTCGGTGATCCGCAGCGCGTACGCGGCGATCGAGCCAGGCCCCGAGCCGCGACCCGGTCCCACCCGGATGCCGCTGGCCTTGGCCCAGCCGATGAAGTCGGCGACCACGAGGAAGTAGCCGGCGAAGCCGGTCTGGGCGATCACGCCCATCTCGTAGTCGGCGCGCGCGCGTACCTGCTCGGACAGCCCGCCGGGGTAGCGCTTGGCCAGTCCCCGCTCCACCTCCGCGACGAACCAGGACTGCTCGGTGTGGCCCTCTGGCACCGAGAACCGGGGCATGTAGTTGGCCTGCTCGTCGAAGGACACCTCGCACCGCTCGGCGATGAGCAGCGTGTTGTCGCACGCCTCGCCGAGTCCGTGCCGGGTCTCCCACAGCGCGCGCATCTGCTCCGGCGACTTCAGGTAGAAGTCGGGGGCGTCGAACCGGAACCGGTTGGGGTCGGCCAGCGTCTTGCCGGACTGGACGCACAGCAGCGCCTCGTGGGCGGCGGCGTCCTCCGCTCGGGTGTAGTGCAGGTCGTTGGTCGCAACCATCGGGAGCGCGAGGTCGCGGCCGAGCCGCAGCAGGCCGTCGCGCACTCGGGCCTCGATGGGCAGTCCGTGATCCATCAGCTCGAGGTAGTAGCTGTCCGGCCCGAAGATGTCGCGGAAATCCGCGGCACTGCGCCGGGCCGCATCGTAGTCGCCTATCCGCAGCCAGGTCTGGATCTCGCCGGACGGGCAGCCGGTGGTGCCGATCAGGCCGGACGCGTGCTCGGCAAGCAGCTCGCGGTCGGCGCGCGGCTTGTAGAAGAAGCCCTCGAGACTGGACCGCGACGACAGCCGGAACAGGTTGTGCATGCCGGCGGTGGAGGTGGCCAGCAGGGTCAAGTGCGTGAACGCCCCGCCGCCGGACACATCGTCGTCCCCACCGCTCGCCCAGCGGACCCGCCGCCGCTCGGAGCGGTGCGTCCCGGCCGTCAGGTAGGCCTCCATGCCGATGATCGGCTTGACCCCGGCCTCCCGCGCCCGCCGGTAGAAGTCGTAGGCCCCAAACACGTTGCCGTGGTCGGTCATCGCGAGCGCCGGCATGCCCAGCTCGGCGGTGCGGGCGAACAGCTCCGGCAGCCGGGCGGCGCCGTCGAGCATGGAGTACTCGGTGTGCACGTGCAGGTGCACGAACGACGAGCTGCTCGACATCGCGGGGTCGGCCTCCTGCTGCTCAGGTGCGGACGGTGGGGCGAGCGTACTTGTGCCCAGCGTGGCTGGCCGGGCCGACACTCTTGCCGCGGGTGCAGGCGCGGCGGTTGGGCCTGCGGGCGCGCCGGAGGCCCTCACGACGAGCTTCGCACGGCCTCCAGAGCGGCTGACAGGTCCCGCGGCGGGTCCGACGTGAACTCGACCCGTGCCCCCGACCCGGGGTGGGCGAAGCCGAGCCGCACCGCGTGCAGCCACTGCCGGGACAGCCCCAGCCGGGTGGCCAGTACCGGGTCCGCCCCGTAGGTGATATCGCCGACGCACGGGTGCCGCAGCGCGCTCAGGTGCACCCTGATCTGATGGGTGCGTCCGGTCTCGAGCCGGATCTCGAGCAGGCTCGCGGTGCGGTGCGCCTCCAGCGTGTCGTAGCGGGTGATGCTCGCCCGGCCACCGGCCACCACCGCCCAGCGGTGATCGTGGCGCGGGTGCCGGCCTATCGGCGCGTCGACGGTGCCGCGCAGCGGGTCCAGCCGTCCTTGGGCCAGCGCATGGTAGGTCTTGTCGACCAGCCGGTCGCGAAAAGCCTGCTTGAGGGCGGCGTAGGCGGGCTCCGACTTGGCCACGACCATCAGCCCGCTGGTGCCGACGTCGAGGCGGTGGACCACCCCGTTGCGCTCGGCGGCTCCGGCCGCGGCG
>JALYQN010000492.1 GCA_030855835.1 Actinomycetota bacterium
CCGGTCTTGTCCTCGACGGTTTCGAGGCTGACGTCCGGGAAGACCTGGCGCAGCCGGGCGTGGCCGTCGGCGTCGAAGTCGAAGACCCCGAGCTCGGTCACCAGCCACTGCGGTCCGCCGCCCGTGAAACCCAGCTCGGACCGGCTGCCGTCGCGGGTGCGGTGCCCCATGTCGGTGACGAAGTCGCAGTCGGTGACCAGGGCGCGCCCGGTGCGGTGCCGGGTGGTCCACAGGCTCAGCGCGCCGACGGTGGCCGCAAGGTTGCAGCCACCGCCCCCGCCGCCGAGCTTGACCTTCGGCGACTCGATCGGTCCAACGGCGGTCACGTTGGTGCTGCCGTACGCGTCGATCTGCACCCCGGACACGAACATCCGGTCGACGTCGCCGCGGACCGCCGCGTCGAAGAACTCCTCGAACCGCATCCGATAGGCGGCTCCCCGCTGCAGCGCGAGGTCGTTGCCGGTCGGCGGGATGAACGGTGGGTCGGGGTTGACCGCGTACGTCGCACCCTCGACCAGCAAGATGTCGCGGGCATGGGTGCGGCGGGCGACATGCATCGCCACCTGGGCGCACGGGCTGCCGAAACCGTGGAAGACGGTTTCCCGGTCGCGGATGGTGCGGGCCAGCGCCACCACGAACCACTCGTCGATCGTGAACGTGAGCTCGCCGGTCGCCCCGTCTGCGCCACTCACGTGAACAGCTCCTTCCAGCGCGCAGTCGACTGTGACCAGGTGCCGAGCGCGGCGAGCTGGTCCGCACCGACCACCTTGCGGTACGCCTCCTCGTCGGGAACGCCCACGACGAAGGTGTCGAGGTAGCCGGCCAGCGCGTCCCCGCCGGCGGCTGCCGCCGCGACGTAGGTCCCCAGATGCGGCCGGTCGTAGGCGTAGCCGGGGTAGCACGAGGTCGGGTGCGCGCCGTACGGCACCTCGGCGATCGCTGTCACCAGGTGCCCCGGAACGGTGACCCCTGCTCGCTCGACCTCCTCGTGACCGACCAGCCGGTCCACGGTCGCAACGACTTGTCGGGAGGCGGCGGCGAAGCGCTCGTCGAGCACGTACGGCTGGTCGAGGTGCAGGTTGCCGCGCCGATCGCCGAGCGGGGCGTGCAGCAACGCCACGTCTGGCTGCAGCGGCGGGACGGCCACCAGCGTCTCGCCGGTGAACGGGCAGGTCACCTCGCCGTACTCGGGGTGGAGCCGGCGGATGTCGGACCCCTTCACCCCGCGGACCGGCAGGAACGGCAGACCGAACTCCGCCGCCCGGAGCTGGGTCAGGATCGTGGCGCAGCAGCTCTCCCGGACGTCGATGGAGCCGGCCTCGGCCGCCCGCCGGAACGCGGGTGCGAGCCCCAGGTCCTGCTCGAAGCCGACGTAGCTCTCCTCGCACACCGCCAGCGCGCCGGCGGCGACCAGCAGGTCGACGTCGATGCCGTGGGCCGACCCGACCACGTGCAGCCCGGTGCGGCCCTGCCGCACCAACTCGCGGACCAGGGCCATCGGCAGCCGGGCCGACAACCCGCCACCGAGAGCGACCAGGGCACCGTCTCGCACCTCGGCCGCCGCTGCCCCGAGCGGCACCAGCTTGTCCGAGCCGACGTGGAAGGGCATCTGACCTCCTGCTGGGGATGCTCGCTACTGCGCCGTCATGCCACCGTCTGCGGCGAACGTCGAACCGGTGACGAACGCAGCGTCGTCGCTGGCCAGGAACAGCGCCACTCGGGCAATGTCGTCCGGCGTGCCCAGCCGGCCGATCGGGTACTTCGCCTCGGTCATCGCCAACCCCTTCGCCATGTCACCGTCGCCGCGCGCTGTCAGCATCGGCTCCATCAGCGGGGTGAACACCGTCCCAGGGCAGATCACGTTGACCCGGATCCCGCGCGGCGCGAGGTCGACCGCCATCGACCGGGTCAACGCGACCACCGCCCCTTTGGCCGCGCAGTACGCGGCGAAGTTGGCCACACCGACGAGTGCGGCCACCGAGCCCTGGTTGACGATCGACCCGCCGCCGCTCGCCTCCAGGTGCGCGACGGCCGCCCGCGAGGTGAGGAACGTGCCTTTCGCGTTGATCGCGAGGCACCGGTCCCAGTCGTCCTCGGCACCGTCGGCGACTGACCCGGTGCTGCCGATCCCGGCGTTGTTGTAGACCACGTCCAGCCGACCGAGCTGCTCGACCGCTCGCTCCACCGCCGCCGCGATCGCATCGGCGTCGGTGACGTCGGCGACCAGCGCGACCGCCGTGCCACCCTCGGCAGCGATCTTGCCGACCGCGTCGGCGGCCGCATCCTCGACAACGTCGACGATCGCGACCGCCGCTCCCTCGGCCGCGAACAGCTCGGCACTGGCCCGACCGATTCCCGACCCGCCGCCGGTGACCAGCGCCACCTTGCCGTCCAACCTTCCAGTCACCATTGGCTCCCTCTCACAGTGCAGTCCACCCGCCATCGATCAGCAGCGCGTGCCCGGTCATGTACGCCATCCGGTCGGACGCCAGAACGGAGACGGCATCCGCGATCTCGTGGGGCTGGGCCACCCGACCGAGCGGGATGTTGGCCTCCGACTCGGCCCGCAGCTCGGGCACGTCCAGCCGCCACTGGGTCATCGGGGTCTCCACCATCCCCGGGCACACTGCGTTCGACCGGATCCCCGCCGCCGCGTAGTCGACGGCCACCGACTTCGCCAGCATCAACGCCGCCCCCTTGGACGCCGTGTACGCGCTGCGCCCGGGGAAGGCGACCAGCCCGGCTGACGAGGCCAGCGTGATCACATGCCCACTGCCCTGCTCGAGCATGATCGGGAGCACCGCATGGGTACACAGAAACACGCCGCGCACGTTCACGGCGAATACCCGGTCCCACTCCTCGATCGGCGTCTCGTGCAGCGTCGTGGCCCGCTGTGAGCCGGTGATGCCGGCGTTGTTGACCAGGACGTCGATGCGGTCGAACCGGTCCACAACCCCGGCCACCGCGGCCGTCACCTGATCGGCGTCGGTGACGTCCGCCTCGATGGTGAGGTCCACGATCTCGGCACCCTCCGGGGCGGGCGCGAGATCCAGCACGGCGACCCGGACGCCGTCCGTGCACAGCGCCTCGACCGTGGCGCGGCCGATGCCGGATGACCCACCGGTGACGACGGCGACGCGCTCCATCAGACCGCCCGCTGGGCGGCAAGTAGCACCGGCTCGTAGACCGGGGCGTAAGGCGGGGCGTACGACAGGTCGAGGTCGACGAGGTCGGCCACGCAGAAGCCCGCCTGCAGTGCGGCAGCGACCACGTCGATGCGCTTGGCGACCCCCTCCGAGCCGATCATCTGCGCGCCGAGCAGCCGCCCGTCGTCGCGGTGCACCAGCCGCACCGTCACCGTGTCGGAGCCGGGGTAGTACTTGGCTCTCGAGCGCCCCTCCACGTCGGTGGCCACCGCGGGAAGACCCTCCGCCTCCGCCTCGGCAAGCGTGAGCCCGGTCCGGGCGACCGCGAGGTCGAACACCTTGACCACCGCAGTGCCGACCACTCCCGCGAACCGGGCCTGACCGCCGGCCGCGACAGTGCCCGCCACCCGGCCGGTCTTGTTCGCTGCGGGGCCGAGCGGGACGAACGCGGGCCTGTCAAGCACCCGGTGGTGCGCCGCGATGGCGTCGCCGCAGGCGTACACGTCCGGCAGGCTGGTCCGCATCTGGTCGTCGACCAGCAGCGCGCCACCTGGGCCGGTCTTGGCGCCGGCGGCAGCGGCGACCCCACCTGCCGCGCGCACTCCCACCGCCAGGATGACCGTGTCCAGGCTGACCACGTCGCCCCCGACCACCGCATGCAGGCCGGCTGCGTTCCGGTACACCCGCTGCAGACCGGTGGACAGCCGCAGGTCGACCCCGTGCGCGACCAGCTCCTTCTCGACCAGCGCGGCCAGCGGCTCATCCAGGTTCGGCAGCACCCGCGGCAGCGACTCGGCGAGCGTGACCGAGACGCCGCGGGCATGCAGCGCCTCGGCCATCTCCAGCCCGACGTAGCCGCCTCCGACCACGAGTGCCCGCCCGATCCGCCCGGCGTCGAGCAGGCTGCGCAGCCGGACGGCCTCGGTCAGCGTGCGTACGGTGAACACCGCGTCGTCGTCGACACCAGGCAGGTCCGGCACCACCGGCGCGCCGCCCGCGGCAACGACGAGCTGGCGGTACTTCAGGGTGCGTTCCTGGCCGTCCTGCACGTAATGCAGACGGTGCCGTCCCGCATCGAGAGAGACGACCTCGGCGCCCGTGCGCAGGTCGATCCGGCGCCGGTCGCGGAAGACCTCGACGGGGTGGGCGAGCAGCTCATCTGCCCGGTCCACCACGCCGGACAGGTAGTACGGCAGCCCGCACAGTCCGTAGGCCACTTCCGAACCGGCCTCCAGGACGACGATGTCGAGTCCGGCATCGACCCGGCGAGCCGCCGAGGCCGCCGACATCCCGGCGGCCCCACCACCGATGACAACAAGCCGTCCGCCCACGGTGTGACGCTACGAATGAGGTCGCGGAGTCTCCATGCCCCGGCGGGGCGAGGGGGCGCCGATCGTTGGTCCTCGGGTAACACAGACACCCTGGCGGGGCAGACCTACGGTCGAGCGCATGTGGGACGGTCCGGACTTCCTCGACCTGCCCGCCCGGAGCCAGAAGCCCCGCGATCGCGGCCTCACCCACGTTTTGGACAAGGGCCTGCCGGTAGAGGCGCTGGGGTACCTGCTGGCCCAAACCAGCCACATCGTCGACGTCCTCAAGGTCGGCTGGGGGGTCCTGTACGTGGACCCGAGCGCCAAGCAGCGGGTCGCCGCCTGCGACGCGGCCGGTGTGTCGGTGTCGCTCGGCGGCACCCTGCTCGAGATCGCGGCCGCGCAGGGGCGGGTGCACGAGCTGCGCCGGTGGGCGTTCGACCTCGGGGTGCACGCTGTCGAGGTGTCGAACGGGCTGGAGTGCCTCACCCAGGGCCAGAAGACCGAGCTGGTGCGGAGCCTGTCCGACGACTTCATCGTGCTCGCCGAGAGCGGCGCCAAGGACGGGCACACCCCGGTCGTGGCCGAGACCTGGTCGGCCGAGATGGAGGCGGACCTCGAAGCCGGTGCCCGCTGGGTGATCGCCGAGGGCCGGGAGAGCGGCACTGTCGGGCTGTACGACCAGGACGGCAGGGTGCGCGAGCCACTGGTGGAGGCCATCGCCGAACGGGTCCCCCTCGACCGGGTGATCTTCGAGGCACCCACGAAGGACCAGCAGGTCTGGTTCATCGACCACCTCGGGCCGGACACCAACCTGGGCAACGTCCCCACCGCCGAGATCATCGCGCTGGAGACGCTGCGCCTCAGGCTGCGGGCCGACACGGCGCAGACCAGGCCCGCGCAATGATCCCGCTGCCGGCACCGAACACGATCACCCGCCCCTACCGCGGGTTGTCCCTGCAGGAGACCGACGTCGCGCTGACCGAGGCCGACCTGGTCCCGGCGCTGCTCGGGCGGGAGGTCTACCGCCGGACCGACTACCTGGTGCTGCGCAACGGGACCGATCCGACGGCCGACACCGCGCTGGTCGCGGTGCGCAAGCAGTCACTGGAGCCCTTGTTCTCCCCCGTCGTCGAGGCACGACTGCTGGCCGGCCCCGAACGGACGGTGTGGGTGGAGGCTCCCGGTACCGACGTCGGCAACGCCAGTGCGCTCGCCCGGGCGGCACTCGCCCACGCTCGACCGGGCGCGCTCGCATACGTCGTGTTCGGCCGCTACGAGCACGTGAACTTCATCTGGGCGCCTGCGCCGATCCGGGTACGGGTCACCGAGGTGGTCCCGCCGGAGCCGCCGAAGCTGCTGGCGATGGCCGAGCAGGTGGTCGCCTTCGACGAGGACCTGCCGCCGATCGAGCTGGTGCTGGACGCCGTCGACCTCCGCACCCTCGCCGACGACAACCCGGCCGACCGGTACCTGCTGCCGTGCCGCGGCTCAGGTGTCGAGCTCGGCGACGGCATCGTGGACTTCCTCGACACCCGGCCCGCCGCTCGCGAGGACTGGCTGCTGATCGGCTGCGAGCGCTCGCTGCAGTTCCATCGCCACTTCTACGGCGACGAGCCCGAGCGGGTCGACATCTGCCCGCGCAAGCGGGCGACGGCAGGTGACGGCGGCCTTGCCCTGACCAAGTGCTGCCTGCTGGAACGAGGCGTCGAGTTCGAGCCCGACCGGGCAGTCGTGCCCTGGGGCACCAGCCTGGACGAGGTACGGACCGCGCTCCGCTGCCTCACCGGCGTGGCCGAGGCCAGTGGCGCTCACACCCCAGACGGATCTTCCGACGCATCGGTTGCCACGGCTACCCAGCGGTCGGAAGATGCGTCCCGCTCGGCCCGGCGCCGCACCCGATCTTCCGACGTCTCGGTCGCTATGACAGCCGAGCGGTCGGAAGATCCGTCCTGGGCGCGAGCCGGGAACGCCGGCACCGCGTCAGCCATGTGGCATTAGGCGGCGCGGACGTGGGCGCGCACCTCGTCGACTCGGTTGTCTACGGCCACCTGTGGGCGACCCCCGAGGCACACGCGCTGTTCGACGACCGCGGGCGGTTCCAGTCGTACCTGGAGATCCTCGCCTCGCTGGCCGAGGCCCAGGCCGAGGTTGGCTTGGTTCCCGCCGAGGCGGCGACGGCGATCCGAGCCCACGCCGAGGCCGGGCTGCTCGACCTCGACCAGGTCGCCGCGCAGACGAGGGCGACCGGGCACTCCACGCTCGGCCTGATCCGCTGCCTGACCG